>JARPAQ010000097.1 GCA_029460375.1 Nitrososphaerota archaeon
ACAGGAGGGATCCTGAACACATTACTCCGAGGAATACGACTCACTATCTCCGGATACTCCACCCCAAGATTCTCAAACATCTCAGGAGTTAAAGCAAGAAGAATTGTGAGTGGAGAGTCAGCATACCCATCTATAAACACTTGAAGCTCCCTTAGAAAGACATTCCTCTTCTCAGAAGAAAGCCTTGACAGCCGATCGAACTCATCTATAAACCAGTAGATATTCATAACACCGTGATCTTGAAGATATTCAACAGACTTGGTGAACCTCCTCATAACATCTGCAAAAGACTTCTGCCTCTCAACCCCCCAAGAAATATCCACCTTATTACCGATTCTAGCCAGTGAAGAAGCCAACACTGAAGCCAGCGAATTATACGTATCTAGAAAAGTATCTGAAACAGCAGTCAAAGCCGCCGCCGCTGATCCGAAATCGCCACCGTTTATCTTGCCGGTAAAGTATCTTAAAAAGAGAGTCTTACCGCTACCATGCTCTCCCAGAAGCAGCCCAATGGAGTGTCCACCCAGACCCTTCGACGACCATATGAACTGTTCCAGGATCCTTTTCAACTTCTTCTGACCAACTATGTATCGATCATCCGGGGCGTCTGGGGGCTGGACGCTCAACGGAGTGAAACCGAGTTTTTCACGCCTATCAACAAATTCTCTAGATTCGTCGAAAAGCGTTCGTATAGCCTTCCGTGTCAGCTGAATTCTATCCTCTAGGCTAGAGATGTTTTCAGCCAGCCTTTCGATATCCTTTATATCAGCCCAAGAAGTGGCTCCGTAGTCCTCGAAATCATTTATGATGGTCTTCCTCATCTTTTCTAGAGAGTGTATCTGCAGATCATGTCTGGCCAGTTCTTTTTGAATACCCTGCGCCCTGTTTGAAATTCGCTTCAAATCTTCAGATGGCATATCATCCCGACGTTCAAGGAACATCTTAATTTCTTCAAGAAGTGATGCGCATTCGGATAGGGTGTTTTGGGCGTCGTTCTCTTTTGATTCAATCTCCAGATACCTATCTTTAAATTCTCTTTCAAGTATTTCTAATTCACTCAGGATACTCAGCATTCTTTCATCGAACTCACCTTTGCTAAACTCTACGGGTCTGATGCCGCGAAGACCCGCCTCTCCAAGCTTAGCTGCATCCTCGTCAGACGCCAAGATTAAAACCAATCTCGCCGCATTGCTCTTCCTTGAATCTGAAATCTTCTTAAGAAAATCTTTTGATAGAACATCTGCTCGAGGAAAGACTATCATAACTCTGAAGCCTTGAGGAGACTCTGTTACAATGTACTCTTTCGCCTCTGAAGTATCTGTGTCTCTAAACCCGAGTCTATTCAGAACTTGTGTAACGTCTTCCTCGACAGCCGCTTTTAGACCAACCTGCCTAATCTCCTCAAGTTTACGAAGAGTAGATATCAGAGATCTAGACTTCGTTTCAACCTCTGAGATAATGTCCCTCAAAGCATGCTCCTTCAAAGAGTAAGTGATAGGCTTTCCTTCAGACTGCCCAGCCAACCCTTTCTCGACTAGGTTGTCCAAAACTTCATAGGTCTTCGCCCTAGGAATATTTGCGGTCTTCCATATTTCCCGAGGAGAACTGACTCCACCTGCTAGACAGACTAGAGCCTTTACCTCGTATTCAGTAAGCCCCAAAGGGCGGCCCAGCAAGTACTGAAGATCGTCCTTACTCAACTTACCGAGGAGCATCCCTACCATTGTCGTCTCTGTAGGTACGAAATCTATTTATATAACCATTTCCGATGTAGTCTCCCGAGGGACAACTTGTTGAAAATAATAAGCCGGGATATGATCTTGGAACTGTCGCCGCAGTTCGGATTAAGTGGGAGACGAGGGTAACTTTGAAAGATATTGAGTATGAGCTGACGAACGTCGAGCAGACTGTGCGCCATAAATGTGTGAAGATATTTCTCGATTTGATAATTCTGTCTTCGCTTAAGCGTAAAGAGCTGTCAGGATACGATGTGATGACCGTGGTCTACGATAAATTTCATGTGCTTCTGAGCCCGGGGACTATCTATCCCGTCTTGAATTCTTTGAAGGGTAAGGGGCTGGTTCAGGCTAAGCCTACTAGACGGAAGAAGGTTTACACATTGACTGATAGGGGGATGACATACACTCATCTACTTTCCGAAGAGTATGACAAGTTCTATTCTCAGCTTAAGTATTGAAGGATTGTTGACTTGGCAAACTGATCCTCTGTCATTCCTATCTCTACAGCATAGCTGATTAAGCGTACTTCGCGAAGTGTGAAATGCGTTGCGATAAAAATAATAACTCTTCATACTGCCCCTTTAGAATATGCCGAGGTAGCTCAGCCTGATCCGTTGGAGGCGTAGGAGAGAGGGCTTAATCCTCTAACACCCGGCTGAAGACCGGGTCGTCGCAGGTTCAAGTCCTGCCCTCGGCATTTTTTCAGAATCTAACTAGGAGACTTATTTGTGCGATAGTCCGAGTCCCTATCTAGTCAAAGCAGTCTGATATCGTGATCCTAGTAGTGGAGTCGTTCAGTCTGATCTACGAAAATGTGGAGAATTTGAACCTAATTGAGTTTAAGAACCTCCCGACTCAAACCCGAATCTGAACACAATAATGTTACTATTCTAGGTTGTTCCGCAAGATTTTTAAATAATCATCCCTAGATGCTACAAGATATTTTATGGTTTCAGGTGACCAACTGGGTCTCGCTGTTATAATCGGTCTTGCAGTTGACTTCTCGATATTATTGTTGGTACAAATGATGTTTACAAGAATTAAAGGGGAAAAAATTGGTTTGAAGGATTTGGTGAGAGCCCCTGATGGGCATTATAGCCTTGCTTACCTTCAGTTCTTCCTTTGGACATTTGTTGTAGTGTTCGCTTTTACCACCATATACATGCTACGTGTTCAGCTAGGAGAATTTGTACCGCCAACGGATATGCCTAGGAATATTTTGATTCTTATGGGAATCAGCGTGACCACACCCGTGATCTCCAAGGAGGTTTCGAAAGTCAAGTACGGAATTGGCAGCGAGGAGAAGAACGACACCGGCAAACATCAGCACAAGTTTCAAGAAATGTTCTTGGAAAAAGGGAAACCGACTTTAACTAGATATCAGATGTTCGCTTGGACCGTGGTTAGTATCCTGATATATCTGATCACGTTGGCTACTATGCTGGGAGATCCCAACCTCACCACTGAAGAACTCATACTCCCGAACATTGACCCTGCCCTTGTAGTTCTGATGGGTCTAAGCCAAGGCGGCTACCTAGGTGGAAAAATCGTGACGGCGGGGGCTATGAAAATAAGCGAGATTCTGCCTTCTGCTGGTACTAAGGGTGAAGAAGTCTCCATTCTTGGAATCAACTTCGGAGACCAAAAGGGGATCGTCGACTTTGGAGGAAAGCGAATAAAGGATTTTGAAGATAACCAATGGACGAACACCCGTATAGATGTCAAGGTACCAGAGGACTTGAAACCAGCAAAATACGGAGTGAAGGTAAAATTCGCTGACCGGACTAGCGAAGCTGTGGAATTCGGAGTCAAACCTAAGGAACTCGAAGTCAAATAAGGCCTGCAAAGGTCAGTCCTGTGCTCTATTATCTTTCGAATCTTCAAGGTCAAACCCACATATATCTACACTCATCTTCCAGGTTGTATCCACCCGCCGGTAACTAATTTGTCTTCCGTTCGGCTTTCTTAGGATTAAGATCAAGAAAGGGACTTAACCCATTAGGGCGTGGAACCATCCCAACTTACTTGATGGAACTATATCCACTTTTTTAGTAGGTAAATGCACCCTCGTCCCTTGGGAATAAAAGCTTTAGAATCTGCTTAAGAGCCTGCATAAGCTACACTCCGCATGAAGCTATGGTTTCAAAGCCTCTCCTTCTGAACCTAATTTGAAGCTGATAGAGTGTGGCACCGATGGTCTTATTCTAGGAATATGCTTGTTAGATACACTTTCCGACATCCGAT
>JARPAQ010000098.1 GCA_029460375.1 Nitrososphaerota archaeon
ATAGCACAATAACCCTACCCACCCTCAAGCTTCGTAGCGCAATCTGACGTTCACGATACGCCTTCAACATAAGCTCCACCTCCTTCAAAGTTCGAGACGGTATGAACCCATTATGGCGCGGTGTCTCCACTATCACCTCATGAACACCAACCCCACTCATCTTCAAAAAATGCTTGTCGACAACACTCTGACTAAGTGAACCGTGGGGCGTCAAAACAGGAAATTTGTTCTGGAAGACCCTAACAGCCCATCCTCCTCCACCGTCAGAATATGATAAAACTTCTAGCGGTGTAAGATGCTCCTGACCAGGGCAGAAATAGCAAGACTCATCGTGGCTCGGTATTATGGGTGTTTCAGCTGGTTTGAAGTCATGTGGTCGTCCAGATCTCTCGGCTGCAACTATTACCCATTCTCTTGTAGTAGGCTCCTGTCTAAGCTCAGTCATAAGTTACTTTTTTGATTTAGCTTCTGCTCTTAAGAAGATTATGGCCAGTGTTTGACGGTGGTCTGATTAATCTGAGTGGTGATGGATTATGTCGCAGATACAGTTGTGGTAGTGCAGTCCGCATATCATACATCTGGCTTTGTGGTTTATCTCAGCTTTAGGCCACTTGATTTGTTGAGCGTAAGCCATATGAACTTCAACCACTGCCTAATACTTAAACTTCTCGATCAACTTCTCGAATTCGCTCTGCTCCAATGACAGGTCTTCGAAGACAAGGGGTCCTCTGCTCTTATCCAGAACCTGGTCGTCGTAAGTTGGCTTCTCCTCTTTGTATAGCAGGCCTATTGGTATCTTCTTCGACTCCTTCGCTCTATTGAAGGCTGAAATTACACTCTCAGCGTTATATGACTTGTCTTCGTCAACATTCTCTATATTTTGTTTGAACCACGTGTAGGTGTTGAGCTTGTTAAAGGTGACGCAGGGACTGAGGTCGTCAACCAAAGCGAAGCCCTTATGTTTGATAGCTTCCTCAATCAGCTGTGATGTGTGCCTGATGTTTCCGGAGAAGCTTCTAGCGATGAAGCCGGCACCAGAGGCGAGAGCTAATGCGACTCCGTCTATAGGTTGGTCTTTAGATCCTTGGGGAGTTGTACCGCTGACGAAGTCGATACTTGCTGTAGGGGAGTACTGCCCTTTAGTGAGTCCGTAGACTTGGTTGTTCATAACAAGCATAGTTATATCGATGTTTCTTCGAGCGGCGTGGATGAAGTGGCCCATACCGATAGCGTATCCGTCACCGTCTCCGGTGGTCACTATTACCGTTAAATCAGGGTTAGCGAGTTTTATTGCTTGAGCTACAGGAAGCGGGCGGCCGTGCAGAGTGTGAAAACCATAGGACTTGAAGTAGTCAGTCAGTTTACTGGAGCAGCCTATCCCAGATACTATGACTATATTTTTAGGATCCAATTCTAATCGTACAATGGCTTGTTTTACAGCTGCTAATAGAGCATAATCTCCACATCCGGGACACCAAGTCGGCTTATGCCAGTCCAAATCAGAAATCGTAAGTTTCTCACTCATATCATCTCACCTCTTTTTGACACCTTCAACAATCTCCATCGGCCTGAAACCTTTCCCATCATATCGGAGAATACTCCTGAACTTCTCCGTATTTTCAGGCAGACCTATACGGTACAATATCTGCCGCGTCAGCTGGCCGGTAGCGTTATGCTCTACCACATAGATCCTTGAACAGCTGTCAACAAACGATTTGACCTGCTCGTACGGGAACGGCTTAAGCATCCGTATCTGCATGTACTTAACAGATAATCCTTCTTCAGCAAGCTGCTCCATAGCAGTTCTTATTGGCCCATATGTAGATCCTATGCCTATTATCCCTATATCAGCAGCTTCATCGCCGAATATCTTCGGTTCGATCATATCCTTCTTTGCAACCTCGAGCTTCTTCAACCGTTTCCGCATCATCATATTCCTGATCTTAGTGTCTTCCGTAGTCCCTCCATATTCATCATGCTCGTTGCTGTTCGCTTCAAATTGGCCATTCTCCAAAGACGGTATAGATCTGGGTGAAATACCGTCCTCAGTAAACTGGTACCGCTTATAATCCTTGATCTTCTTGAGGTCATCCTGCGTCAAAAGTTTACCTCGATCTATCTTCACCTTCTTCAAGTCCAATTCGTCGACTGTTTGCTTATTCTGACAGAGCATCTGCTCACTCAAAAATATGACTGGACACTGGTAACGCTCAGCAAGATTGAAGGCTTCTCCTATAAAGTAGAAGGCCTCCTCCATAGTCCCGGGAGAAAGGATGATACGAGGAAAGTCACCATGAGTACTGTACATAACATGCTCGATGTCGGCCTGTTCAGACTTTGTAGGTAAGCCTGTTCCGGGGGCAGCTCGCTGTCCATGCATAACCACTGTCGGCGTCTCACTCATCCCAGCGAGACCTATCGCCTCAGTCATAAGTGCAGCACCTGGGCCTGATGTCCCTGTCATGGCTCTCGCTCCGCAGTATGATGCTCCTATCACCATGTGTATAGCGGATATCTCATCTTCGGTCTGTACCACTACGCCGTTATATTTGGGGAAGTTGTTTGCAGCCCATTCCATAATCTCCGTTGCCGGTGTTATAGGGTATCCGGCGTAGAATCTGCAGCCCGCTGCGAGGGCGCCTAGTCCGATAGCGTCATCCCCCATCATAAAGAGCTTGTCTTTCTTTTTCCGTTTTTCAAGTATGTACGGGTCTGTCTTCTGGATATTCTTGGATACATACTCGATTCCCATCTTGTACGCTTGGACATCCTTTTCAACAACCTCTCTCCCCTTTCTTCCAAACATCTCTTCAACAGTTTCGTTTACAAACTCTTCTTCCAGCCCTATTAGTGCGCCGAGCACTCCGAGTGATATCAGGTTCTTGAATATCCTTCCAGCGGAACCGCCCAAGTTGTCTATGGCCATCTTCTCCATTGGGGCTTGGTATGTATGGATTCCGCTCCGCTTCATATCTTCAGGTAGATCTCCGCCTGACGAGTCGTAGATCAGTACGCCGTCCTTGGGCAGTTCGTCGATATGCTCCTTCACCGCCACTTCATCCAGCGCTATGAGAAAATCTATGTGATCTTTCCTGCTGAGGAAGAGCGTCTCCTTACCCCTTATAGTGTAATTCGTGGGAAGCCCTCTTATGTTGGACGGGAAGTCCTTGATTGTACAGACCTCCAGCCCCATCTTCGCGAAGACCTTTGCAAGAATCTCGCCGCTTGCCAGACTTCCATCACCGGCTCTGCCACCGATCATAACAGCTATATCATTCACAATTCTACCGTTCCTATTACTCATATGTAAAACGATATGTCTTAGATCTATTAAAACTGTAAGCCTAATTGGGAAAAATAGTATATTCAAAATCTGGTAATATTTTTATAGGCAACGAATGAGGGATAACGTAATATCTGGTGAGCATAGTTGGCGATAGATGAAGAGTTCTACAAGAACCTGAAACCCATCGAAAAGCATAACGACCACGTAGTCTGGGGTCCCGGAAAAATAGGAGCGGCTGCAGAAGATCCGAACGTCAAGGCAGCCTATGAGAAAGCCGGCAAACCTATAGAGCCACTCGGGATACACGGAACATATGTCGCAGTAGATTGGGATGACTGTGAAGGTGAAGGCTCATGCCTATCCGTCTGTCCAACAACAGTCTTCGATTGGGCAAAGAACCCTGGGAATAGCGGTCAGGACGACAGGCTGGACTACACCGACAAGTCGGATCCTACAAGAGAAGCTGACTGTATATTCTGCATGGCGTGCGTAACAGCATGTCCAACTCAAGCTATAAAGATCGACGAGGCGCTGGTAGAGGTTCACAACAACGTCAAACTCTAAAC
>JARPAQ010000099.1 GCA_029460375.1 Nitrososphaerota archaeon
AAGAGTTGTCAAACTTTTTTAAAAAATATCCCGGTGAGATAATAAAGAAGAACGGCAGACCGGTTAGGATAACTCCTCCGAGTCTCTGTGAACCTTTCTACGACGGGAAAGTTGTAGGGGTGGGTGAAAGCATCGGCACCGTCTACCCTATGCTCGGCGAAGGGATAATCCCCAGCCTCCAGTGCGCTGAGCTGTTGTTAGAGAATCTTCAGGATATGCCGCGGTATCGTGAAAGAGTGCTGGAGACGTTCAAGATATACAACTTGGTCTACAAACTCGTAAAGTCAAAGATTGCAGGCACCTTCAGAGTATCGACACAATTCCCATCTCTATGGTCGATATACCGCTACATGAAGAAACGTGAAGACCGGTTCGGTATGCATATTAGGATGAAGAAGATACTAAAGATAGTGCTGGGCGCCTAACTTATGGCAAGCAAGAATAGATCGCGTACCAAGATTCAAGGCACTTTAGGGGACGAGCTGAAGTCACGGAGGATAGGGCTCTGCATCACAGGAAGCGTAGCAGTCGTAAAGAGCCCTGAAATCGCGAGGGAGCTAATACGGCACGGTGCAGATGTTATCTCAGTTATGTCCGATGAGGCTCAGAACCTTATACAGCCCGAACTTATGCGATGGGCTACTCAGAACGATGTAATAATCTCTGTAACGGGCCGAATGGAGCACATACGACTAACAGAAGAAGGGCCTGAACGACTAGATTTGATACTTATAGCCCCCGCGACGGCTAACACCTTAAGCAAGATTGCAACAGGAGTATCGGACACGACTGTGACTCTGCTAGCATCCTGCGCTCTAGGATCAAATATACCTATAGTTGTTGCACCCAGTATGCATGAGTCTCTCTGGTCTAACCCAGCTGTAGAATCCAACTTGGATAGGTTGAAGAAGCTGGGAGTAGACATCTTAGAACCTCTTGTAGAGGAGGGGAAAGCCAAGATAACGCCGACTGAAGATATAGTGGAGGCGGTGATACGCCGTCTACATGTCAAGGATATGGCTGGTTTCAAAGTCTTAGTAACTGCTGGGCCTACATACGAACACCTTGACCCCATACGGATGCTGACGAACAGAAGTTCAGGTAAGATGGGCTTCGCACTGGCGAAAGAAGCGTTAAGAAGAGGCGCAGAAGTTACACTAGTATCGGGGCCGACGTCGCTCAGCCCTCCTTCCTCGATTGATTTTACTCCGATAGAGACTACACGGCAGCTGTATGACACTGTGGTCTCCAAGCTGAAGGAGGAGAGGTACGATCTCTTTCTGGCTGCCGCAGCACCGGAAGACTTTCGCCCTGTGAAGCCTAGTGCCGAGAAGATGTCAAGCAGGATAGCGCGGCCGTTAGACTTGAAGTTTGAAGCGACTGAAAAGGTGATAGACTCTGTTAAGAAGATTCAGCGTGACATCTTTCTTGTCTCTTTCAAGGCGGAGTGGGGTCTGAACCGTGATGATATGATTAAGCGTGCCAAGGTAATAATTCAAGAGGCAGATGCTGATATGGTCGCAGTGAACGACGCAGCTCAGAAAGGCACAGGCTTCAAGGCGGATACCAACCAGATTCTCCTAGTGAAGAAAAACGGCTCGACCATAGATATACCACTCGCCCTGAAGCAGACGGTGGCTAGAAGAATTCTGGACACTTTTCTCAAGGTCACCCGCAAACATTCTCAATAGGTCATCAACGGGTGAAGCGATGGAGTTTCAACTGAGCCTCACGTCGATACCTTTAGACCTTGATTACACCCTTAACTGCGGACAGGTCTTCCGGTGGAGTCGAGAAGGCGGATGGTGGGTAGGCGTAGTTGACGGGTTGGTCTTGAAGCTGAAGCAGGAGGAAGACACCCTAAAAGTGAAGTCCAGCTCCGAAGACGCAGATGAGAAGTTTATCAAAAAGTACTTCAGGCTCGACGACCCTCTTCCAGACATCCTCGCATCTATCAACAAAGATAAAGTGATGGCAGGCGCCATCTCTAGGCTGAATGGACTCCGCCTCATCAGGCAAAATCCTTGGGAATGCACCGTATCCTTCATCTGCGCAACAAACAAGAACATAAACGCGATACAGCAGATGATATCAAACATCTGCAAACATATTGGGAGAAGAATAGAGTTCGAAGGCAACATCTACTACTCGTTTCCAGAGCCTGAGGTGGTTGCAGGTGCAGACAGGCAGATACTTGAGAACTGCGGCCTAGGTTATCGTGCAAAATTCGTTAAGGAGGTTGCTAAACGTGTAGTGTCAAGAGAGGTAGTTTTGGAAGATCTGGAAAGCACAGATTATGAGACTGCAATGCGTACCCTTTTAGCCCATCAGAATGGGAGGAAGATGTTGCTTGGAGTAGGCCCGAAGGTGGCTGACTGTATTTTGCTCTTCTCGATGGAGAAGCTGGAGGCCTTCCCGATAGATGTCTGGATTCGCCGTGCTGTTCTGAAGTTCTATCCGCACCTTTTTGACAGCATCTCTGTTAAGCGTATGGTATCCAACCTGAAGCATCGTTCTATAGTGCCCGCTGAATACGAAGCAGTTTCAAAGACTATGCGGCCATACTTCGGAAGGTACGCAGGATACGCACAGGAGTATCTATTCCACTACACCCGAGTGTCAGAACCCCTAACGTCTACTTCCGAGCCTTTGAAGCCGCTTTAGCTTTCCTAGCCGTAGTAGCCTTCTTCACAGCCGTAGATGTAACTTTAGGGGCTGTATACCACTTCTTCAGAGCCTCTACGTTTTTACTTAATTCAGTGCTTCGTCTCAGATCTACCCGTAACCCCAGCTTTCTCGCTCTACCCGCATCGAGACTTACAGTGTGCAGCTCAGATCGGGAGAAACCTCTGCCCCGACGGAACTTCGTAATAGGGCCAAGAGCTCTGGAGACGATGGCTATGGGAGTGGGGCTGCTCGGCGTTGTCTTCTCAACCTTCTTTACAGCCTTCTTCTCAACGACTTTCACAGTCTTCTTTTCGGCTTTGGGCTTCGCCTTCTTAGGTTCGACTCGACTCTTCTTGCTGGTCTTGGATGTAGCCTTAGGTTTACTTCGAGGTTGTTTCGACAATTTCTATCCATACGGTTTTAGACGGTCTATGTTTAAGACTTTCTGGTGGAAGCGGCTTTGAGTAATAAGCTCTATTGCACTATGACTTTTTAAACAACAGGCTCTTATTCATCAAAACCTACTCTCCATCCTTCTCGGTGGAGTCTTGTGGTTCACATATTAGCTAGTTATGAATTATCCGTCAGTTCTTTCGACTTCGTTTACGAAGATTATATCGGGAATACTATTAACACCTGCTTTCTGCATAGCTAACCTTAAGCCTTCTGATTGAGAAAATGCTTTTGCCTTCTCTACACTCTCATATTCGATAATAATCATTATTTCATTTGGGTTCTCGGCGTTCTGCAAAACCTGAGCTCCCTTGGAGCCACTTACCTTTCGAGCTGCAGTGTGCTCATCATATACAGGCTTCCATTTGGCATAATCCTCTACAGTGAATCTGAAAATTCCATATGGCATAATATATCACCTAAATTGTCAGATATTTTCTTGAAATATAAGCTTTGTTTTTTCAATGGCTTTGTTAAACAAGTCGAATTTTGCTGTTACTTTTTTAACGATTTATTGACTTTTTAAACAACAGGCACTTATTTAACAAAGCCGGTGG
>JARPAQ010000100.1 GCA_029460375.1 Nitrososphaerota archaeon
CTATTGCCACAAGTACTGATGCGAAGACTATGCCGTTGATTGTGCGTGTCTTTGGAATCGCTATTATTATTACGGGCGCTATCAAGGTTATTCCTATCATCGAGTAGAATAGGAGGGAGAACTGACCGTTCCATAGTAAAGTGAGCCAATGTAGCTCAGCTACTTCTCCACCATAATATCCCAATAGATGCTCATTGATAGTGAAGTAAATCATTACTACGTTGAGGGTCACCAGTAGGTAAGCCAGATACTTGAAGTGCTTAATTGTCAGGTATTCTTGAAGATGGAATGTTCTTCTGAAGACCCACATCGTGACGATTAGAACTGCTATCCCAGAGTATATGGCTCCCCCTACAAAGTATGGGCCGAATATAGCGGTATGCCATCCGACTCGGAGAGTCATTGCGAATGCCCATGATACTACAGTGTGAACGGAAACAGCTACTGGAACGATTATTATAGCCATCACAGATATAGCCCTCTCCAGCCTCTTCTTCTGTGCAGGGGCTCCTGTCCAACCTAGTGCAAGCGTTTTGTAGATCCCTCTTCTGACACGAGAGACGTCTGTAAGCTTGTCCCTTAATTCT
This sequence comes from Nitrososphaerota archaeon, assembly GCA_029460375.1. GTDB lineage: Archaea > Thermoproteota > Nitrososphaeria > Nitrososphaerales > JACPRH01 > JARPAQ01. The sequence goes on from JARPAQ010000100.1 coordinate 588, forward strand.
GCTATATCTGGAATAAGGGGAAGGTAGAGGTAGGTCAGACTGCCCATAAGGTAGATTGCTATACTGATAAAGTCCCACAGAATCGGAGATTGAATTCTGCCGAGTAAGAACACGTTGATAATTCTATCTGGGCGTCCCAAATCGATCAGAGGGAACAACGCACCCACCATGATCGCCATAACAGTGATGGATTCAGCCATTCTTGTAATTGGCTTTCTCCATTCTGCGTGGCTTAGTCTAAGGATCGCTGAGATAAGTGTTCCGGCATGACTGATCCCTATGAAGAATACGAAGTTAGACATGTATAACCCCCAAAATACTGGCTCTCGAAGTCCTGTAACGATCAATCCACTCTGAAGCTGCGTAAAGTAAGCGTATATAGCGATGCCGACTATAGATGCAAGAGTACCTAAAAAGAGATAATACAACTTGCCGCTCGATATTAACGGGTTGAAAAAGATAGCATCCGCCGCGGAAAATCTACCTGCTGGGGTAATCGCTTTCACTATAGGTGGACTATCTTTCGATTTATCTGACACCTTCATTATTCTAACGACCTCCCCTCGTGCAAGTAGTATACGTTAGGCTCGGTTCCCAGCTCCTCCTTGAAGCGTCTAGCATGCCTCTTCTTCAGCATCTCCGAGAGGGTCACTGTCTCAAGGCTGCTCTTAACTACATCTTCATAACGATCTCCGTAGAATATCACTCCCGCATGACAAGCCTTTGCACACGAAGGTATCTCGCCTTTTTCAGCATGAGATGCACAGAAGTCACACTTCGATGAAACACCTCTCATATGAGGCCAAGGTTCTTCATTGGAATAGGTGTGTGCTAATTCTTCCGGTGTATGCTCTGGTTCCTCCCAGTTAAAGTATCTTGCGTGATACGGGCAGGCGGCCAAGCACATTCTGCATCCAATACATATAGGGTGATCGATTAACACAACACCGTCTTCACGCTTGTATGCTGCTCCGACAGGACATACATTCACACAAGGGGGATTCTGACACTGCATACAAGGCCTAACGAAATAGTGTTCCTGCTCTTCATCTTCCACCTTGAAGACCTTAATCCACTCCTGTCCTTTCGGGACGAAATGGGTAAATGTGCAGGCGGCTGTACACTTTCCACAGCCATCACATTTGTCAAGGTCTATAACCATAACATACCTCGCGGGCAAAGGGCCTCCAGGAGCCTCTCGAATTCTCCGTATAGGCAGTTTGCCTGAAGCCTGTTGAGATATAAGACCGCCTACCGATAAAGCCACACCAGTAGCGGCCGCCGCCTTGACGAATCTACGTCGAGAGTGTTCTCCAGCCATTTCAGGCACCTCCATCAGCATCCTTGCTACTCTTTGATATCTGCCTAATCTGATACAGAGCGTACGCGTACACCGAGAAGACCGAGCCCAGCACTATAGCTATGATGCCTTGAGTAACAGGAAAGGCCCAGTATAGTGGGTCACTCTCTGTTACACGAGCGCCACTTATAGCTACATTGCCTATTTCACTACTCCCAAGTAAGCGCCCTCCTCCTTCTTGACTACTGTGTCCTGCAAATTCGGCTCTGACGGCAAGTACACCATCTATCTTGCGGATAATACTCACTAATGCGGCCCCATCTTTATCTGTAACCGATGAGCCGACCTTCACTTCGCCGAAAGTAGTATTGACATAAAAGTCTATCACAGCATTCTCAACTGCAACACCATCTTCATCAATAAGCGTGGCTGAAAGAAACAACTCACCGTTCGCCAAAGCTTCTGCTGGAAGGCCAAGCACAAGCGATGTAACCTTGGGCTCTTCTTGCTGTGCAGGTTCTTCATCTCCAGGCAACTGTGAAGGGGCAGCATTAGGATCCTCTATCATGAGGGTGAGGGAGGTTGAATGGTCAGAATGATACGCTACCAGATCGTCCGTAGACTTCTGGTATGCGAGAATGAAGCCGAATGTTCCGCCGACTTGGAAGGCGTGGTCATGCACATCTCCTGAATTGAGAGGAAAAACAAACTCTATGGTGGTAACTCCACCATCCTGTGAACCTGCCTTTTCTATAATATTGCCGCTCCCGCCCTGATCTGCATCTGAGTAGTGTTCGAAGCCTACCCCTATCTCGTCTGATATGGTAAGAACGCCTGAAGCATCGTCAACATACCCTATTATTATATTGGCACCGTCCATACCGGAATTTTCGGGGCCGAAACCTATCGAAACCCATCCAGTTCCCTTACCTACCACACCGACATAGATATTATCACCATCATGCTCCCAGTAGACCGACATACCTGTTGCAGAATCTACATACGAACCGGCATACTCATCTCCACCAATAGCACCGTCAATAACCACGTCACTAGATTCCACATGAGGTACAACTGCAGGTTCTCTCTGCGCGAACGCATTTGAAGCAAAAATCAGTGACACGCCTGCTGACAACAGCAAAAGCGCGGTAATTATCCTCTTTCCGCGCATGTACTTCAGACTCGGATGTCGCCTAGTTTTGAAACTAGCATTCCACAGACCACTATTGCGGGTCATCGTTTATCCGAATTAAACTAAATAATATACGGAATATAGCCCTTTTTCAGAAACTCACTTCCTTATGGAACGGAAAACGTTTTCTGTCAAAGAACCAAGCTCTGTAAAATTATAGTTGCAGTAGAAATAAATATACCCTGTCAAAGTCATTATCTAAGAGCGCTAAAGAAACCATTGGGAAACTAGGAATGGGAGAGCAGGACGCTTAGAGAATAATCAACGCCCTCCCGCCCTAGTGAGTTGGTCACCCCATATGTTACAAGGGGCAAAGAATTATTACACATTTGTCTGTAACAATTATGACAGTCAGTTTTTCACTATATACGTTATACTCCTTTGAATAGACGTTCAGCTAGGAATACAGGCAACTCTGCATTCCTTATCTTCTCCGCAGCAGCCTTGGTGTCATACGGTGTAGGTCTATGCTCAAACTCCACATGCTTATCTTCCACTTTCAGTATCAGGTAGCTCGCATTCGGATCGCCCGATCTCGGTTGGCCCACCGAGCCGGGGTTGACTACAAAGCCCTTTCTAC
>JARPAQ010000012.1 GCA_029460375.1 Nitrososphaerota archaeon
AGGCGCAACCGCAATGCTGTCACTTGAAGCCACTTTCCGAATATCGTCTAGGCTGAGATGATCAAAGTGTGAATGGGTTATTAAAACCAGATCAGCAGGCTTGCCTCCCCTGATCTTAAATGGATCTGTGTAGACGGTCACATCTCCTTCTAACCTGAAGCAGTCGTGACCCAACCAAGATATCTTCAGACCCAAATACTCAAACAAAAAGATTCACCAGACACAATAATACCGGGCTGCGTGATTTAAACATTGAAAGATCGTTCTACCCAACTGCAAAACACATAGCGACATCTTCAAGTCATACGCATACTCCTAGCAAAACCATATCGCAACGCAATTAGAATCTAGTTACCATTTATAACATAGACCCGAAAAGGGATCGTCATGCCCGACCCAGAAAGCTCTCAAACACTGGAATCACTCCTAAACGTAGTAGAGAAGTTCCCACCACCGAAGAAGCTCAAAGAGCAGGCTTGGGTCAAGAGCAACAAGATTTACGAAAAGGCCAAACGGGATCCCGAAGGTTTCTGGGCGGAAGCAGCCGAGATACTTGACTGGTTCAAACCTTGGAGCAAGGTTCTGAAATGGGATCCACCTGACTCACGGTGGTTCATAGGCGGAAAGATAAATGCGTCCTACAACTGCCTCGACAGACATGTAAAGACGTGGAGGCGTAACAAGGTAGCCATATTCTGGGAAGGTGAACCGGGAGACAGGCGAGTCCTAACATATAGTGATCTGTATCGCGAAGTAAACAGGTTCGCAAACGTTCTGAAGAAGATGGGGCTGAAAGAAGGAGACCGCGCCACCCTATATCTACCCATGATACCCGAACTCCCCATAGCTATGCTGGCCTGCACCCGAATAGGAGTTATACACAGCGTGGTCTTCGCCGGCTACAGCGCCAAGGCTCTGCAAGAAAGGCTGAGAAACGCTGAGGCTAGACTCCTAATCACCGCCAACCACGGGTATAGGCGCGGTAAGAAGATACCGTTGAAGAAAAATGCAGATGAAGCTCTTCAAGACGCCCCCACCGTGGAAAAGGTCATAGTATACCAGAGGAGTGACGAGCTCACACCTATGAAGAACGGCAGGGACTTCTGGTGGCACGAGCTAATGCAGACAGTTCCTCCGAAGTGTGACCCTAAGCCTCTGGACAGTGAAACCCCCCTATTCACCCTATACACTTCAGGAACAACAGGGAAGCCGAAGGGTATCGTCCATGTAAACGGTGGATACCTTGTTGGCACGGCCATAACTCAAAAATGGGTCTTCGACCTGAAAGACGAAGACGTATACTGGTGCACCGCAGATATAGGTTGGATTACGGGTCACAGCTACATAGTATATGGCCCCCTCGCAATCGGCGCCACTGAAGTTATGTATGAAGGAGCGCCAGACTATCCTCAACCAGACCGGTTCTGGGAGATAGTTGAAAGATACGGTGTAACAATATTCTACACCGCCCCCACGGCAATAAGAGCATTCATGAAGTGGGGTGAAGAGTGGCCTAAAAAGCACGACCTAAGCAGTATACGCCTCCTCGGCTCTGTAGGCGAACCCATAAACCCCCAAGCGTGGCTCTGGTACCGAAGCACAATAGGAGGCGGTAAATGCCAGATAGTTGACACGTGGTGGCAGACCGAAACAGGCATGATACTGATAACACCCCTCCCCGGCGTCACGGTGCTGAAACCCGGCTCAGCCACACTCCCCTTCCCCGGCATAGAAGCCGATGTTGTCGACGAGAAAGGAAATCCTGTACCTCCTGATCGAGGCGGATTCTTGGTGATAAAGAACCCGTGGCCCGCTATGCTGAAGACTCTTTACAGAGATCCTGAACGGTACAGGAGAACTTACTGGACACAGATACCGGGAGCCTACTTCACTGGAGACGGTGCAAGGAAGGATAAAGATGGATACTTTTGGATTATGGGTAGGATTGATGATGTTATGAACGTGTCAGGCCATAGGTTGGGCACTATGGAGGTTGAGAGCGCCATTGTAAGCCACCCGTTCGTGGCAGAAGCAGCGGTAGTGGGTAAACCTCATCCTGTAAAAGGCCAATCCATCACCGCGTACGTTATGCTTCGGAGAGGTGTGAAACCAGCTGAGGGTCTGAAGGACGATCTAAAAAAACAGGTTCGTAAGGAGATAGGTCCCATAGCAGTTCCAGACGAAATATACGTCGTAGAAAAGCTACCCAAGACTCGAAGCGGAAAGATTATGAGGAGAGTTATACGCGCACTTATCTCTGGACAAGAGCTGGGTGACATAACTACGCTGGAAGATCCTTCCGCCGTAGAAGAGGTTCGAAAGTGGTTAAAGACTGTCGAGTAACCTATGATAAGCGTATGTATGGGTGAAAATATCTGAATGCCTTGACGATTCAGGAGCAGGAAGAGTCCCTGAAGGTGCTGAAACCCCCGTCTGTGGAGAAGGTTCTGGTTGAAGTCTCCCATATGCTTGAACGATACATAGGTTACAGAACAGCCCTCGGGCAGATAAGCGTCGAATGGGCAAGTGATCCCTTCAAAGTCTTGATAGGCACCATATTATCACACCGAACCAAGGACGAAATGACCGCCAAAGCAGCTGAACAACTATTCCGGAGATTCAAAAAACCTGAAGACCTAGCAGAAGCAGACGAAGAAGAGATTCAGAGACTAATTAGATCCGCAGGCTTCTACCGCGTAAAGGCGAAACGCATCAAAGAAGTAGCCCGACTGATAATTGAACGCTTCAACGGCGCCGTTCCTAAAGATATGGAGAGCCTATTATCACTACCCGCAGTGGGACGAAAGACAGCCAACTGTGTACTCGTCTACGGTTACAAGACTCCAGCCATACCTGTAGACACACATGTCCACCGTATATCCAACAGGCTGAACCTCGTGCAGACCCGTACTCCGGAAGAAACTGAGATTAGACTAGCAGAGAAGGCGGACAGGAAGTACTGGCTGAACATAAATGACCTATTCGTACGTTTCGGCCAGACTGTTTGCAAACCAATCGGGCCCAAATGTGAAATGTGCAGCCTCAGAGCGCACTGCGCCCACTACGCCTTGAAGGTGGCTAAACCTCAGTAATACCAAGCTCTAATAGGCTTCGCAGCATTCTTCTCTATGTACTTGATGACATCCTCAGCCTCTGAGAAATATAGAAACTCCTCCCTTCCGCCTGGGAGAAATAACTTGGCCTCCTCATCATAGATACGTTCAGCCGTATTTACACAGTACTTTTGCGAAGGCCTGGTGGGGGAATGTAAAGTAGCGATGAAGATAAAACCACCAGCCCGCAAGTCTTCTATGCACCCCAGTACTCTTACCCCATCGTCCAAGTCGAGTGACTCGATTACCTTCTTCAACTCCCTTAAGCTATGTATCGACCTATCTGAATATGGTTTCCTCACACCTATGCTAGCGTAGAAGCATAACTTATCAATAACGCCTTCTTTCAGGAAAAGACTATTATCCCCAGTTTTATGAAGAATCTATAGCGAAGAAACGGCGGGTAGATAATCTGAAGCTATACAACACTCTGACATGCAAAAAGGAGGAGTTTCAACCACGTGACAAAGGGGTTGTGAAGATGTTCGTATGCGGCCCCACAGTATACGATAGCGTTCATCTGGGTCACGCGCGGACATACCTAGTATACGATATACTGGCCCGCTACCTGAAATTCAAAGGCTTTGCGCTTCAATTCATAGTCAACATAACCGATCTGGACGACAAGGTCTTCGAACGAGCCGAAGAAGAAGGGGTGGAGTACAAGGCTCTAGCGGAAAGATACACCCAAGAATTCATAAAATGCCTGAAATCACTCAACATTACAAGCATAGACGCCTTTCTGAAAGCGTCGAAATACATCGGCGAAATAGAACACCAGATCGAACAGCTCATCGAGAAAGGACACGCATACCAAGCGGACGGCGACGTTTACTTCAACACATCGAGCTTCCCCGACTACGGGAAGCTATCCCACCAGACACCTGCGGAACTGAAGCTCCGAAGACTGGATCCAGATCCCAAAAAGAGAGATCAGAGAGACTTTCAACTCTGGAGAAGCTGGAGCGGAAGACCCCCATCCTTCCAAAGCAAATTCGGGCAAGGAAGACCTGGGTGGCACATAGAGGATACGGCCATCTCCATATCGACACTAGGTTCAGGTTACGACATTCACGGCGGCGCTATAGAGCTAGTCTTCCCTCATCACGAGGCTGAGATTGCGCAGGCCGAGTCTCTTACTGGGCGCAAGCCCTTTGTGAAGTACTGGGTTCACACGGGTCTTCTTGTCGTGGACGGTGAGAAGATGTCCAAGTCTTTCGGCAACTTTGTCACTTTGAAAGATGCTCTTGAAACGTATGGTTCTGATGTCCTGAGGCTCTACCTGCTCTCGCGCCACTATAGCGAGACGTTCGATTTCAAGATGAGCGACGTTAAGAGTTTCGAAAAGGAGATCACCCTCATCCGCCGGACAGTGAGCCGCCTAAAGCGCCTGGCCGAATCTAATGAAGAGGAAGGTAATTTGAGGGTTGAAGCCAGATTCCAGAGGCATGTTGACAGTTTCTTCAGCGCCATGGATGACGACCTTGACACCCCGAAGGCTTTCGACGCTTTAATGCTACTGATCAAAGAGGTAAATAACGATATGACTGGAGTTGATCAGGACTTGCTAAATACTGTTTTAACGATGCTCTCCATAATAGGTCTTGAACCCTCTTCAGGTGATTAGACACGGCTTCCGAAAACAGGTGGAGCAAGTTTGAAGAGAACGAGAACTCTTGGTTTTCACTCTGGTCAGAAGCCCGAGAAACAGGGTGCGCACTACTTCTCTTGAATAATAATCTGGCAGACGATCCCGTGTTCAACCACGCTACCCGTGTAAGATGTAAACCTGAAGAGGCTGATGATCTAATAGTGAAAATCATCACACAGTACAGAGCGAAGAGTATCCCCCCATGCTTCTACGTTTCACCACTCACCTCTCCTGCAGACTTCGACGATAGGCTAGTGGCTAAAGGATTCAAAGAGTGGGATAACATGGATGTTATGAAGTACGTCGGCAGAGAACCCCCTCCTATTGAAGGCGATATGGAGGTTCGAAAAGTAGGCTTGGAATCGATAGAGGACTGGGTCAGCATCTTTACCCAGTCGTTTGAAGTACCTATCTCACAAGCTCACGAGCATATGGCGAAAAGTAGATACCTGTTCCCCAGCTCAGACATCGACTTCCTCCTAGCATATGTTAATGGTAAGGCGGCAGGATGCGTAGCGCTGTATTCAAAGAATAGGGTTGGAG
>JARPAQ010000101.1 GCA_029460375.1 Nitrososphaerota archaeon
ATACTCTACGCAGATTAAGGAAGGTGACAGGGTGAAGCGTTTTGACGAAGTATCTGTTAAAGCGGGGTCGCTGGGCGTTGTTGAGGGTGTGAAGTTTATGGAGTTATTCTTGAGGCAGGGTGGAAAACCTGTTTAATGTGCTTTCGAGGGTTAGGAGTCTATTCAGTTCATTTCCTTCCATCTGCGGTATGTGTAGTAGTCGACATACTCTCTCTTCGGATTCTCTATTTGCTCCTTCACAGGTATGCTCCTCTTCCTCTTCTCTTCTATCTTATCAGTGACGGTGAATATGTAGGATTCACTTCCTGAACCTGAACCGTAACTCGCCAAGAGTATCCTGTCACTTGGCTTAGCTATGTCCAGTATGGCTCCGAGCGCAGCTAGGCTGGAGCCTGAATATAGGTTCCCGACGTTTCGGACTATCAGACCAGCCTCATACTGCTTCTTTTCGAAACCTGCTTCCTCGGCGGCCTGCGATGGGAACTTGACGTTAGGTGAGTGAGCTACTACGTAGTCTATGTCGCTTGGGGTATAACCGGTTTCTTTGAGCAGGGTCTTCATTGAGGTTACCACATGTTTGAAGTATGCCGGTTGGCCTGTGAACCTTCCTCCATGCTTGGGGTACTTTTCGCCATCTCTGCGGTAGAAATCGGGTGTGTCGGATGTGTAGGGTAGATAGTGGTCAAGAGTCGCTATCACATCGTCTTTCCCAATTATGAGTGCTACTCCACCCGCACCTACTGAGTAGTCCAGCCTATCTCTCGGCGCGGCTTGGGAATTATCAGAACCGATCACCATAACGTCCCTACCGTTGAATATTGGGTATGAGACCAAGCTGGCAGCGTCTATTAGGAGATCAGTAGCCGCTTTACAGGCAAACTGAGAGTCTATGCCGCCTGAAAAGAAACCACCATCAAACTTTTCTCCAAGCTCAAGAACCTGTATCACAGTGGCCATAGACGGCTTGACAGCGTACGGTGAAGACTCCGAGCCTACAAAACACTTCCTTACATCACGGTTACTTGTGCCTGCGTGAATAAGGGCGCGTTTCCCCGCCTCTACTGCAAAGGTGGTCGTATCTTCGTCGGCAAAGGGTAGGCTTCGCTCCAGCACACCCAGAGCAGGCTCTTCATTCTTTATCCTGAACTTCGGTATATAGACGCCATAACCGACTATCCCCGGTTTACCGTCGGTGTTGGACGGTTTTACGGGCTCATACTTTTGGTAGGGGTAGTAGTCATCTTCTAAGGAGAAGTTGTGGCTTGAATAGTATATGAGTCCGTCTTTCCCGTCGGAGTATATTCTCCTGAACCTCGGTATCACTCCCTTGCCTATCAGATCTTTAACATCCAGATCCTTGGTTGAGGTGAAGTCTGTAATTCTCCCCGGGACTCTGACTTTGCTCTCGTTGAAAACAATTATCGCCGATACAAACGCATTCAGATGGCTGAAACGGTTAGTCGGCTCATTTATCATGCTCCCAGAGAAGAACTCCCCTCGCTCGTAAAAGTGGTCTACTTCAAGCATCTTACTCTGCCTCCCCTCGTTGTTACAGAAGTACTTGGGAGGAAAGTACATTTCACCGCAGTTCAGGCATCGGGTAGCCCTTAGCCTGTACTCCACCATGAGGTTTCGTCTAGCTATAGGCTCGCTCACTGGATATCCCTCATCAAAATGTGGGCAGTAGCTACTCCACCTGTGCCTCCCACGTTATGGCACATAGCGGTATTCACGTCTCGATCTATCTGGTTTTCCCCTGCTTCTTTTCGAAGCTGCTTGAAAGACTCATATGCCTGTCTGATTCCCGTTGCTCCGACAGGGTGGCCATCCGCCTTCAAACCTCCTCCTAAGTTGACGGTCAACTCCTTGCCTTTCTTGACATACGGGATATGTCCTGACCCTTTGAACGATTCGTAGCTTTCGTAGATATTCTTCCAAGCCTCACCCTTCTTGTAGAAACCTGAATCCTCGAGAAAGAACACCTCCTCTATCGTAAAACAATCGTGGACTTCCGCTATATCGATGTCATCCATCGTCAAACCAGTATCATCTAAAGCACTCCTAACCGCAAGCCGAGTGGCCATAACACCAGTTATGTTGCTTCTAGTATAAAGCGAAACATGATCAGTTGCTTCCTGACTGCTCATTATGTAGATGGGAGTATCAGTGTACTTCTTCGCAACCTCAGGCCTAGTAAGTACAAGCGCAACTGCACCGTCTGAAATCGGTGAGCAGTGCAGTATCCGAATAGGGTTTGCCACCACCCTTGAGTTCATGACAGCTTCGACTGAAACCTCGCCTTTGCTACTGAACTGTGCATACTTGTTCTTTATGCAGTGATGATGGTTCTTGGACGCTATCTGCGCTAAGGCTTCTTCACACTTGGGGTCGCCGTTGCCGTACTCGTACATGTACCGTGTCATCATTGTTGCGTAGAGTCCAGGGAAGTTGTAGCCCGATTCAAATTCATGAGGATCTGCTGCGAACATAAGGTCGTCAATAATCTTGTCTTGCCGGTCGCTCATCTTTTCGAACCCAGCGACCAGAACTGTATCGTATTTTCCCGACTGTATACCTATGCAGGAGTCGTATAGCGCTAGGCCGCCCGATGCGCAGGCTGCTTCGGTGTTTATCATAGGTATGTTTAGGCCAAGTTCACGTGACATGTAGCCGGGGATAAGGCCTATCTTGTTGGTGACTTGGTATAGAAAGCTGCCGAAGTAGCAGGCGTCTATATCTTTTCTTCTGATGCCTTTATCTACTGATTCAACCGCCATCATACCTGCCTTTCCTATCATGGCTTTGGGATCTTCTTCCCAGTGTTCGCCGAATCTTGTTCGGCCTGCACCTATTATGGCAGCAACAGGTTTCGTTTTCAATGGGAATGCACTTTGAATGACGCCGTTTGAGATGGGATTAAAAACTTTTCCAGAGTGTTCATATGTTAGTTGATTGACGTATAGAATGAATAGATATGTGCAAACCGTTAAATGCCATTTAGATGGATACTGAGGAAATGCAGAGAAGGAGGCGCCCGCCGAGATCTATGGCGACAGCGATTATAGTTATGGTGTTCTTCGCCCTCTTCACTTGGGGATTCTCATACAACCTTCTTAAACGAATAGGCTTCGCCGAGCCAACTGCTCAACTCTCAGGGCTGACGTTTGGGCTCATGGCGGTCATAACGATAGAGCTCTTCACCAGATTAAGGTTGAAACGTCTCTACGGATAAAATGAATAAAGGATTAGCGCTTCCAAGTCTCACATTAATCGGTTATTATCGATCTTTTTCAAATCTGATTTTCTTTGCAGCTCACTTTTGGCGTTTGAGTGACTGTGTTATCACGTAGTTCTCCAGAATTTCACGGCACCTATTCCGGATTGTAACCTCACTAACCTCGGCTACGTCAGCTATCTCTCACTGAGGTATATGCACCCCTAGCATAACCGATGACATATACACGTATGCCGCCGCTAGACCAGCAGGAGCCTTTCCGCTTGATATCGTGCTATCATCAGTCTTACGTGCTAGATGAAGCGCCAGCCGCTCCACCTTCGGATCTATCTTCGCGATGTTCGAAAGTTTCGAAATGTACTTCCAGATGGATGGTGGAGGGATATACTCTGTCTCAACCTCTTTCAGCACAAGGCGGTAGTATTTCGCAACAGTCCGTTTATCAATATGAGAGGCCCTAGATATCTCCTTAAGAGAGCGGCTGACACCGCACTTTCTGCAGGCCAAGTAGACTGATGCAGCAGTCATGCCTATGATTGATTTACTTCTTGCAACCTTCAGTCTAGCAGAATTTCGGTAAATCTGAGCGGCCGTTTCGAGGACATTCTTAGGGAGGTTCAGCGCATTAGAGACTTCAGCTATCTTAGCAAGTACACCCGATAGACTTCGTTCAGCAGGGGTTGTGCGGACACGTCTCTGCCACTTTTGAAGTTTGTAGTATTGGCTTCGAGCCCCGCGGTCTAGGTAGCGCCCCTGAGAATCCTTCATTTCACGCCCTATCTCTGTAGAAAGCCCAAAGTCGTGCAGCGCAACTGTTCTCGGTGAACCGACTCTGACCCTCTTCGCCTTATCTTCAGGATCTATAGCTTTCCACTCAGGCCCTCTATCTTCAGCCTGTTCGGATACGACGAAGCCGCAGGAGGGGCATATGACTTCCCCTTTGTAATAGTCGCCTATCAACCATTTGCCGCATGTTGGGCAGGTGCTATCTGTGTTCACTTCATTTTCTTGCTTCCACAATCTTTGAACCTCCATTTAGGGTGTAGACTTTATGGCCAAATGTCCTCTTGACACGATCTGTCAGAGGTGTGGCGGATATGTAGGGTGACTTGACTGGACCAATTATCTCTATAGTCTTAGCAACCTTGCGGCCTTTATCATCGTACAGTATAGTGCCCGGTTTAAGATCTTCTTTTGCTCGAAGTATAAGTCGCCCGCTCCCCGCTAAGTGTAAAGAAGTGCCTGCTTCGAGCAATCTGAAGTCGCGGTACGCGTCATCTCCTTTAAGGATTCCTAGCTAAAAGTATTTACATGCTGGTCTATTATCGTGATATCCGTAGGAAAAAATCGGGTCTGAAAGTCTAAATAATACCTTTCCGAAGCGCTGGTGTGACTTAGGGGATGCCGCAAACAGCAAGGATCAAGCTCACAAGCACTAACCTAGAGAACCTTGCGCAGGTCTGTGAGGATATCAAAAGTATAACAGAGCGGACTGGAGTAAAGGTGAAAGGCCCTCAGCCGCTTCCGACTAAGAAGCTTAAAGTGGTCACACGTAAGTCACCTTGTGGTCAGGGTAGCCATACCTTTGACAGATGGGAGATGCGGGTGCACCGTAGGCTAATAGATCTGGATGCGGATGACAGGACTATGAGGCAGCTTATGCGGCTACGTGTACCTGAAGACGTTTTTATTGAAGTCAACCTATCGGTGAGGTAGAGGCGCGTTCATAGTTTAGATAGTTTCCTATTGGTCATTTAATGCTCGTTTTCGTGAGGCTGGAAGTTCACAGGCTTGAGATCTCCGAAAGCATTAACCA
>JARPAQ010000102.1 GCA_029460375.1 Nitrososphaerota archaeon
CCCAAGATCAAAATGAGCCTAGAGAAAAACCGAAGGAAGATCGTCTTAAGAGAAGCAGCATTAAAGGCCGGCGTGCCGGAAAAGCTAGTCTTCAAACCCAAGAAAGCGTTACAGTACAGTACTGACCTACAGAAACTCGTTGGTAAACTCCAGATCCACGCTGGAAGAATATTATAATCACGTATTCGAAAAGACATTCTTAACCTGATTTAAAGTCCTGCATTCAACAAAAACGAATCTGTTCGAGGAAATGTTTGACTCCTTCAACCCTGCGAATGTTTTTAGACTAAGAACCATATCGATGAAGCATACTCTCAAACTATTTATAGAAGTAATTTGAACTCTTCAAAGAATATATGTCTCAACTTCATAAGAAGGAGAGGATTTGAGAACTATAAGTCATTGGAAATGCATTAGAGAGATTGTTCGGTATCGAATTTTTTCTGTCGTTTGAGGTCTCGGAAGAGAATTTGAATGGCCAATAATCAATACTTGTGGATAAGAATTGTGCTTTTCGTTCTCACTATAACATTGGCAATTCTCCGATTGGTTTTCTTTGATATCGCAAATGAACGAATGGACAATACTTTCTTACTTCTTCTCGCATCAGCAGTCATCATTCTTGTTCTCCCGTGGGATAGATTGAGATCTTTTAGTTTCGGTGGAGTCGAACTTTCATTAGAACAACCTAATGTGATAGGAGCGCTGGAAGGTCTAGCGTTGGATCATGTCGAAGATGAGCGACTGAGGGTGAGTTTATTGCATTTGACCGGTGAAATCAAGCGAGCAAAAGGGGGTCGCGTCCTATGGATAGACGACAGACCTGACACCATTCTAGGGGAAAGAAGATTGTTGAGAGCCTTAGGTGTTGAGGTTGTTTCTGCAGATTCAAGTAGTGTTGCTGAGGAAATGCTTCGCAGAGACAACGACTTTGACTTGATAATCTCTGATGTGCAAAGGAAAGGTGAAAGTTATAGATTGAACAATGGTGAACCAATACACGAAGGAGTGAATTTTATAGTAAAACTCCGCAACGAGAAACATACGAAAGATCCTATAATAAGATCTCTTCCCGTCATCTTCTATGCAGCTTATTCTTGGGATCGTCTCGCGGAGTTCACCAGACCAGCAAGAGAGGCTACTCCTGAAGCTGAAATTACGAATAATGTTGAAACATTGATCCCAAAGGTAGTCAAATCAATATCGCAAATTCGATCTAATCCCTTAAAGGTGAGCGGGAAAAAGCAACCCACCTACCCCAGCTAGCTACATTAGACATTAGTCATAACCAACTTAATGAAGTGGCAAAAGTCCTAGGTCTGTTTTCTTGTTAGTTACAAAATCCTAAATTTGCCCTCAATCTCTGTTGCGAACCACATAACCGATAGGCACCAAAAGACATAGTTTACTATAAAAACAACCTAGAAGTATCAACCTGATTTATCAGTGTTGAATACTGCCCTCGGCATTTTAGGTCGAATTGAGTTTCCTATTTGAGTAAAAATATTTTTGTCTAAATAACTTTATTGCGGTCGATATTAGGTTTAATAATTACTTATAACCCTGTAAGAGACGAAGTCGCCCGAAGAAGAGGCTTCGAAAGGCGATCTTCATGAGCCAGATAACATCAAAATATCCGATAAAGAAGATAAGTGAAGTAGAGTATAGGATAGAGGCTGACGCAAAACCAGGGATGAACGTCCCCGTAGTCATATACGCAGACGAAAACCTCCTCAAAAAGATGCTGACCGACCGAACCATAGATCAAGGAGTAAACGTAGCACACCTCCCCGGAATCTACAAACACGTATCCATCCTCCCCGACGGACACGAAGGCTACGGCTTCCCCATAGGAGGAGTCGCAGCAACAGACGCAGAAACAGGGGTCATCTCACCCGGCGGAGTAGGTTACGACATAAACTGCGGAGTACGCCTCCTACAGACAAACCTGAAGGAGAAAGATGTTAGACCCCGACTCAAACAGATACTCTCAGAACTCTACCGAGCAATACCATCAGGCCTAGGTAGCAAAGGACAGGTAAGACTTTCGCAAAACCAGTTGAACGATGCTCTTAGAGACGGTGTAAAGTGGGCCATAGACGCCGGTTACGGAAACGAAAAAGACGCCGAGTACTGCGAAGAGAACGGCAGGATGAAAGGCGCTGACCCAAACAAGGTGTCTCCAACAGCTAAATCAAGAGGCATGCCTCAGCTAGGAAGCCTAGGATCAGGAAACCACTTCTTGGAGATACAGGTCGCCGACAAGATAGTTGATAAGAAGGCTGCTGAACGCTTCGGTGTAAAAGAAGAAGGACAGGTCACAGTCATGATACACACAGGTTCAAGAGGCCTAGGATATCAGGTCTGCAGCGACTACCTTAAAGTGATAGAAGCAGCAGCCCACAAATACAACATACACCTCCCGGACAGAGAGTTGGCATGTGCACCGAACACCTCTAAGGAGGCTCAGGACTACCGAGCAGCTATGGCGGCCGCCTTAAACTACGCGTGGTCGAACCGGCAGATGATAACACACTGGACAAGAAAAGTCTTGGAGAAGGTCTTCAACATGTCTGAAGAGGACATTGGGCTACGCCTAATATACGATGTTGCGCATAACATAGCGAAGTTTGAAGAACATGATATAGACGGTGTTAAACGTAAAGTGGTTGTTCACAGGAAGGGAGCTACCCGAGCCTTCCCACCGGGGAGCAGTGATATCCCCTCGAACTATAGAGATATCGGACAGCCGGTCTTGCTACCGGGGTCTATGGGGACTGCCAGCTGGGTTCTTCTCGGGGCTCAGAAATCTATGGATCTGAGCTTCGGCTCCACTGCCCACGGTGCCGGTAGGATGATGTCACGTGCCGCTGCTATCAGAAGATATCGTGCTGACGCGGTGAAGAGGGATCTTGAAAGAAAGGGGATATTCGTCCAGTCTGCGAGCTGGAAAGGAATTGTGGAAGAAGCGCCGGGTGCCTACAAGGATGTAGACGCGGTGGCCGAGGTTTCGCATAAAGTGGGGATAGCCACGAAGGTTGTGAGACTTAGACCGATTGGCGTGGTCAAGGGGTAAATCGGCACTTCAGCTGATATACCCGAGATTCCTATCTTTACCCGGTCTAGTTTCAGGAGCGGCTTCCTGACCTCTGCGCAGATTATCAAGAGTCTTCACTATAGCCTCGGTGCTCTTCGCACGCTCGGTGAGGCTGGTCATATCGATCTTTAGGTTCATCATCTTGGTGAAGACGTTTAGAACAGCCTTAGAAGCATTAGCATCCACTATGTAGCCTGAAGTCTCTCCTAGAAGAGAGACACCTTGCATCCCTCTGACCTTGGCCAACCCGACGAGTAGCCCGTTCATACCGGTGATTGAACCGTCCTTCATTATTATTACACTGTGATTCTTCAAATCATCGATTATAGGGAGGTCTGTGGCCGTACCGTATACTTTCGGTTCCTTCACAAAGCCTCCTGTGATATATGCTGCTAGGGTGAAGACTTTCTTAGCGCCTAGCTTCTCCGCCATCTCCAAGACTCTATCAGCGACTTCGTAATCTGCGCCGGGTGTTACTGGCTGCGAGTCTCCGGTGTACAGTATCAGATCGTTAGATGTGTCTTTGGAGTTCCAGTAGTATAGTTCGTTCTTGATGATGTCTACTGTTCCATCCGGTCTGATCAGTACTTGTGGGGGGAAGTTGTATGAGTATATCAGGGCGAACAGTTCGGCGTTCAGTTCGTTTGTGAGATGTTCTAATGCAAGCTTTCCGACGAATCCGCTTCCGGGTAGTCCGCAGACTAGTACGGGGTTCTTCAGTTCTGGTTCTTTGAGCAGGTTTATGTTGACGGTCGCCAAATGGTCTCCCTCTGCTTTGTTATAATCAGGGTGGTGATGTAGAAAAAGGTTTGCATGTAGAGGATCAATCTTCAGATTTCAGCTTCTCGGTCAAGGGAACCAGTTTTCCGTCCTTCTCCACGTGTATTGAGGTCTTTACTTGGATATTCAGCCCTAATTGTCTGAAGAGCCAAAGGAGTTCTCCTCCGGATATGTAGCCGCTGATACCCTTCGTCTCTATGAGTTCTGCGAGCTTCTTGATGATAAAGGTTGACTTTTCCGGATAGTATTTCTCAGCCAGCTCCAGAACCTCTAGACCCCTGTTGACCAACCTTGAAGCCACGATGTCTCGACTGCTCTTCACTTTCTCCTTAGGCTTCTCGGCTGCGGCCATCTTTCGTCTGAGCTCAAGCATCTTCTTGGCTTTTAGATACTCCAGCTCCTTATCCTCTGCCATCTATACTTGAGCTCTTCGCAGCGGGCTATTAACCCTTTATGGGTCAACATCTTTGTGGGTTAGAGAATAGGAAACTATTTCCAACAGGGATTATTAGCAGGTGCCAGATGCGGGGCCAGAAACTCTGGGTAGCGCTGCCGGATACGTTACTTTCAGACGCCGGACATCTTCGGGAGATGACGGTAAAGCTTGGAGCGGTGGCGAGAAGCTGCGCTGTATTCAGAGTTCAGAGGATATTCATTTACCGAGATGAGACGGAGAGGATGGGAGAAGCCGGTTTCATAAAGACGATACTAGAATACTTGGACACTCCGCAGTATTTGAGGAGGCATTTGTACGAGAAGAGGGCGGAGTTGAAGTATGCTGGTCTGCTGCCTCCTCTTAGGACACCGCACCATAAACTCGCTGAGAAGCTTTCGGATATTAGGCTTGGAGATTACAGGGAAGGGGTTGTGATCGAGAGACATGGAGATCTTTACGTAGATGTTGGGTTGACAAGGCTGGTGCCTCTGAAGGGGCGAGTGTCTAAAGGCTCAAGGGTTACTGTTCGATTCACATCCGAACATCCAGATTTGAAGTGCGAAACATCTAGGCGTGAAGATGTTGATGAGTATTGGGGGTATGAAGTTAAGGAAGCAGACTCACTCAGAAACCTCCTGAAAAGCATAAAGACCGATCTCCTCATTCTAACATCACGTAAAGGCAGACCTGTAACAGAAGTATGGCGGGATCTCGTATCCGAGGTCAAGCAGGCCCAGAGCATAACGGTGGTTTTCGGCTCACCCAGATCCGGAGTCTATGAAATACTTTCAAAGGAAGGAGCAAAGCCGAAAGACCTTACAAGATACGTATTGAACACCCTTCCACAACAAGGAGCCGCTACAATCAGAACTGAAGAAGCATTACAGGGGACGCTGGCCATCCTGAACCTAGCCAGAAGCCTAAGCAAGCAGGTATCTTAAGAGAATTTAACAAATACTTAAAAATACCTGTTTAAAGTAACAGGTGCTACTGATGTGCTATGGGACACCGTAACAAGAGTGCACCGAGGCATGGTTCGCTTGCATACCTACCTAGAGGTAGAGCGAGGAGCCTAACTCCCATAGTGAAGACTTGGCCCAAGATAAAGAGTGAAAAACCGACTCTCCTCGGCCTAGCGGCGTTCAAGGCGGGCACCATGCATGTCTACACGGTGGATGATAGGGAGAAGACACCGAACTACGGTAAGCCTCTGTTCAACACAGCGACGGTTCTTGAAGCTCCGCCCATATTTATCAGCGGTTTCAGGTTGTACGAAGAGAGCGA
>JARPAQ010000103.1 GCA_029460375.1 Nitrososphaerota archaeon
ACTCCCATCATATCCTTCTACAAGAACGTCAAGTCTTCCCGTCTCCTGAGCAAAGGCTGATCCTAAATACGGAGCTGTGAAAGAGAATGTAAGGATGAAGATCAGTAGAATTAGCACTGCCCGGATTGAAATACTGGTCTTGGAGTCTGGCTTCATACGAGTTACCACACACTTACTTTTTATGTACCTTGCTTATTTAGCGCCCGCGTCATTAAGATCCGTTATTAATTTACACTATATACTTTTCGATTGCCGTTTGAAAACATGTTGGAAAATATATATTAAGTTATATCCAGTAAATACTAGTAAAATATAATATAACTCACCATTTATACATAGCTTTTAGCATATTACATGATTTTGAGGGTAATGGTAGAAATCAGAAAGGTTCAACAAGTAGGCCGCTCTACACTAGCCGTAGCTATACCCAAGAAATGGGCCAACGAGGTTAATCTTAAGCCAGGTGCGCAGGTCAGTATAGAGAAAGAATTAGATGGGTCCTTCAGGATAAGAACCAGAACAACTGAAAATAAACGAGTAACAAAATGCATAATCAACGCCGATAAATGCAAAGCGCCTGATCTACTTGGAAGATCCATTACAGGCATCTATTTGACAGGTAGAGAGGCTATCGAGATTCATTCAAAAAAAGAGTTAACGCCACAGCAATTGGAACAGGTGAGAGATGCTGTACAGCGCCTTACAGGGTTAGGCATCATAGAACAGACGGCTAATGAAGTTATTATTCACGACTTTCTTGATCCCGCAAAATTTCCCTTCGAGAATCTCATCAAACATATGTTTCAGATAATATCGTTTATGCAGGAGACCATAATAAAGACGCTGGAAGAATGTGATGTAGATTTAGCGTCAGAGGTTTCGAATCTTGAGGATGAAATAGATCGTTTATACTGGCTTACAGTGAGGCAGCTTCTACTGGTGGCTATAGATGGGACTATAGGTGACAAGATAGGTATATCCTCTCTGTCTAATGCTGCAGGAGACTATGTGATTGTGAAGTGTCTCGAAGATATTGCTGATCACTATGAGAGTATCAGCAGTACAGCAGCAGACGCTTTGAAGAAAGGGCTAAAATCTGATGACGAGAATCTGAGAGAGATAATCAGGTACTCTAAGTATCTGCATACAATGACTGACAATATATTGCAAGCAATACTGGCCAGCGATACATTCAAAGCTAACAACCTGATAAATGAAATCGAAGATCTTCTAAAAGACATGGATACGTATGCCAAGAAATTATTAGAAGGGGAGGAGAAAGTAGCTTTTGTAGTGAATATCAACTCTATGCTATGGAACCTAAGAGAGGTTGCAAGACAGAACCGAAGTATCCTAGAAACAACCATAAACCAGTGTATAGCAAGTAACCAAGATCTATTCAATATCGAAAAAACGGAAGTTACAAAACGATCTCTCCTCGTAGAAGTTTAGCTTTGTCAACAACCCAAGAACCATCAATCAAACAAGCCGTATCTACAGTTTAGCATTATAAGAAAAACGCCTAGCTCGGCATAAAGGAATAATTAGGCTTCATATATAGGGTAGAACCTGAATTGCTGATAGACATACTTCTAGAGGGTCAGCAAGCTCTTGTAGTGGGTGGAGGGAAGGTTGGTGAACGAAAGACTTTGCAGCTGCTCGATGCTGGAGCTAAGATTACAGTTGTAAGTAAAGAGTTTACAGAGGAACTCGTGGATCTAAGTAGAGGGGGTAATGTGAATTTGGAAAGGGCAGAGGTGAGCGAGGGGTATATAGTTGGACTGAAGTTTCAGCCCAAGGTCGTAATAGTGGCTCTGGACGATAGGCCACTCAATAAGAAGATAGCGGAGGAAGCAAGGTCTATTGGTGCGTTAGTATCTGTGGTAGATGATCCTTCCATAAGTGACTTCGCTATGCCTGCCGTAGCAAAGGTGGGCGATATACGCATAGGGGTTTCGACCAGAGGCAGCAGCCCAGCTATGGCGGGTGTTATTAGGCGAAGAGTAGAAAAGATGATAACTAAGAAGGACTTACTGCAGGTAGAGTTGCAGAAGTACGCTAGATCGCTGGCCAAGAAGTATATTTCATCGCATGAGGAGCGTCGGAAGGTTCTTAGCAGCATTATAGAAAATGGTGAAGTGGGTAGTTTTCTAGAAGATGGGAAGATGGATGAGGCTAGAAACCTTGCGAAGAATATCATAATTCAGGGTAAGAGGAGCAGGAAGTGACAAGGATTTGAGTTTCCCTAAGATCAGGATGCGTAGACTACGTAGAACTGAGAGTATCAGAAGGATGATGCGTCAGGTCAGACTTTCTCCAGACGACCTGATTCACCCCTTATTTGTTCAAGAAGGTATAAGCGAACCGATCTCGATCCCATCTATGCCGAAGGTATATCGGCTTTCTGCAGAGCAGGCTGTGAAGGATGTAAAGGAGGTGGCGGGTTTGGGGATACCCGCAGTAATTCTGTTCGGTATACCGTCTAAGAAGGATGAGAAGGGATCTTCAGCCTACGATAAGAATGGAGTAGTGCAGGATACGGTAAGGAGAATAAAGAATGAGCTCGGGGAAGGAATAGTTGTCATAACAGACCTCTGCCTATGTGAGTATACAAGTCACGGCCACTGCGGCGTCCTTAAGGATGGTGAGGTGGTCAACGATGAGACGTTAGAGGTGCTTGGAAAGGTAGCTGTTAGTCAGGCTGAGTCGGGTGCAGATATTGTGGCGCCGTCAGGTATGATAGATGGTCAAGTTAAGGCGATAAGAGACGCCCTAGACAGAGAAGGTTATACAGATACTGCGATTATGGCTTATTCAGCGAAGTTCGCCTCAGCCTTCTACTCTCCCTTTAGAGACGCTGCAGACTCTGTGCCGCAGACGGGGGATAGAAGTAGCTATCAGATGGACTATTCGAATCCAGATGAAGCTATGCGTGAAATAGAGCTCGATATAGAAGAGGGGGCGGATATCGTTATGGTGAAGCCTGCCCTCGCATACCTCGACCTTATACACAGAGCCAAATACCACTTCAAGACACCTATAGCAGCATACAGCGTGAGCGGAGAGTATTCATTGGTTAAGGCGGCGGCAGAAAAAGGATGGGTAGATGAGAAGAAGATAGTCCTAGAGATCTTGACCGCAGTAAAACGTGCAGGCGCCGACCTAATACTAACATACCACGCAAAAGACGCAGCCCGATGGCTAGCCACAGGTAAATAACCAGTATATTAGAAGAATGTATATCATTTGTGAAGGCTGATCACATGGTAGTTCTCAAGCAGTATCAGTTTGACATCAAAGTGATACTCGATAGACGTGATGATAATGGTGGAGACTATTGGACAAGCTCAGATGCATGAGTCGGTATTGGAAGCCCGTTTAGCACGCTTCAATGCATTCTTATGCTATCTGATCTAGGAATGGATCATTCTGATCCGATTCTCAAAGAAGCTTCCAAATTGGTATTGAACTGTTGGCATGAAGATGCGCGTTTCCGTCAGGCGCTCGAAATCTTAGAGTCCAAGCTGATTGGAGGTAAGGTCGTCGTGGAGAACCCCCATCGAAGATTGGTTAACCTCTTCTTCTGTAGGAAAGGAGAGCCCCGAGTGATGCTGCGACAGTTCACTATCAGGAGATACTGAAGAATCTATCGTGAAGTAGCAGTTATTGACTTCGTAAGGTAGCATTATTCTTCAAGTGACGTATGCCGGTATCTGGGATGAAAAAAATACATCTTGAGGAATGTTTTTATATTCAGAGCATGGATAACCATTGAACAAGTTGGGCCTAGTTAATGAAGATTTGAAACGTATGCTAAAGGAGACGTACAAACTACTCGCTAATGAAGATGCTCTACTCCTGTTGAAGTTGGCGCAGGAAGGTCTTCGCACAGGTAAAGCTACTCCTAAAAGTCTGGGACTCACGGAGCGCCGGTACTATCAAAGGTTGAAGCAGCTGATAAGGACTAAGCTTGTATCTAAAGAGGGACATTTCTATAAAGCCACGGAACTTGGAAAAATAGTATTTCAGACTCAAGTAAGAATCTTGGAGGAAGCCCTTGCGAACTACAACAGGATAGTTGCCATAGATAGACTGAAACAGGTCCCAGGACTTTCAAATCAAGACATAGAAGTAGTGTCAAAAGCTCTACTATCAGAAGGTAGCTACCTATCCGAATACTTCATGAAAAGCGAACCGCCTAAGGTCTTTACAAGCTTCGAAGAGCTTACCACTACAGTCGTCGAAGCCGTTCAGCGGGCTAAGAAGGAAGTAAGGCTGGCAACACGCTACGTGGATCAGAGAGTTATCGAAGCCTTGGCAACTGCAGGTAAAAGAGGTATCAAGGTTTCAGTAATTACCGATATGGGGATCATACTAAAGCGTATGAAGATCCTTAAGCCATCCAGCGAATTTAAGGCATTCGAGCATCTTCTTTACCCCCTTAAAGACACCGGCGTTAATTTCAGATACTCCGCTTTCCCCTTCAGCTTCCTGCTAGTGGATGACAAAGAGGCAGGTATAGAACTGGCAGACCCTGTATTCCCGGATAACTTCATAATAGGCTTCCTTTTCAGGGGCAGAGGCATAGCAGAAGTGCTCTCGAAGAAATTCGCAGCACTTTGGTCCGAGGCTACTGAAGATCCATTGGCCCTGATAAGAAAGGCATCGCCTGATGAAGCCCGGAACAAAACGAGGCATCCCATCGGAGATTCTAAGACTTCTTAGATCATGGTTCGCTATCCTAAAATCTAAACCACAACCCTTCTCCTTTACTATAGCCAGTCTATTTGGACTGCTCCTGAGCGCTGGAGGAACCCCTAGCATCCAAATCACCATCAAAGCTGGGCTGCTGGCCTATTTCATCTCAACCTCTATCTACATTCTTAATGACGCTCTCGAAGTGCACATAGATAAAGTGAATATTCAGGGCAGGGCGAAGAGACCTCTTACAACAGGAGAAGCTGCTGTGTATGATGCTCTCGCGTTATCAGGCCTTACGGGTGCCTTGGGACTGGTTCTCGCAGCCTACCTTAGTAACTTAACGCTGCTGCTGGCGGCCTTAGCCTTTATTTTAGGTGTTGCTTATTCTGCGCCTAAAATCTACCTCAAGAAACGTTTTCCTCACAAGACTGTTGTTATGACTATTTCTGCTTCTCTGGCTCCTTTGACAGGGGCCTCATACTACGGTCTGTTTAATCTCGGCATAGTGGCGGCGGTTGGAATAACTTCGTCGTATATTGTAGCTATGGCCATTATAAACGATTTCCGTGACTTGGAGGGGGATAGAGCTTTTGGTGTACGAACAATACCGTTGGTTTTGGGGCCTTCAACTAGTCTTCTGTTGATGAGGGGTGTATTTGTTTTAATCGGGGTTTTGGTTTTGTTGATGAATATTTTTCATAGGCTGTCTCAGGTGTACACTTTCACAGCAGTCTTGGGATTAGCCGCCTCTATCATTGTTACTCTTCCGTTGACCTCGTAGTATTCTAAACCCATTGTCTGTAGGAAGGTTTTGAAGAAGATAAGATTCCTTCACTTCTGTATGCAGCTGAACTTGCTGACTATACTTATCTGACTCCGACTCCTAAGTATTGACATAAAATCCTCCAGAGAATGACGTTTTGATACCAATCGTTGAGGATATTCTACAGACGATTCTAATCTCTAGCTTTTAATTCTTTGTAGAATCTAGCCATCTGTTGAGTTCTGTAAACCATTCTTTATTCTTGCTTGTTCTTAATGCTCTTCGATATTCTATTATGAGGTATAGTGCGACTATGGAATCTTTTTTCTTGAATTTGATTCTTAAGGGTTGGAAACTGATGCCTAATGCTCTATCTTCTCCTCTTCTGAAAATGTTGTCAAATCCATGGAAGATGTTTTCTACTTGTTTCTTGCTTATTTCAAGCGTATATCGTTGCTTTGTTTTCTTGTCTTTTCCCTCAAAAAATATTCTGTCGTTCCATAGGGTTAGTTCGCCTTCGTATCGGTGCAGAGGTTTAGCAAATGATGTGTGGGCTACCAGCCAATCTATCAATCCTCTTTTCTGGATGTCTTCTTCAAACGCCATCAGGGTATTAGCTCTCTTCATTTCCATATCAGCCGTATTCCAATTTCTCAGAATAAAATACTTTCAGTAAAAACTTGGATACAAAAAAGATGTATATGGCTTGACCTAATTGTTCTTACTAATCATATATGGGCTCAGGCGAAAGCATGGTTTAGGTGGGATTACAATAGGAAGTGCTATAGGGTTAGATATTATTCTGTTCGCTAGATCCAGCTGTTTTAACAGGATTTCTCAATGATTTATGGTTGTATTGGTCTGCGCTATTTATTGGGGCTTCTATAGTAGCGGTGATGTATCGGAGTGTTCACCACCGTTCGCTGAGAAAACAAAATATTTTTCTAGATAGGGTTGCAAGCTGATATACCCAGTGTTGAGTAGTGATTCCTAATGAGTGCACGGAAGCCTAACAGATTCATAAGAGGAGCTTTGATTGTGTTTGGAACCTTTTTCTTGGGGTTGGGGATTCTTGGGATAGTTTTGCCTATCTTGCCTACTACTCCTTTCCTTCTACTTTCTGCTGCCTGCTATTCCAGAGGTTCAGATAGGTTTTACAAGCGGTTGATAAGTAATAGGTGGTTTGGAAATTACATTAGAAACTATCGGGAGGGAAGAGGGATCCCATTAAGAGTAAAGATGTTCGCCATCGCCGTACTTTGGGCAACAATATCTTTCACTGCCTTCTTCGTAGTCACCCATCCTATTGTGAGATTCTTATTGATCATTATAGCGGTTGGCGTTACTACCCATCTTCTATTGATTAGGGCTTCAGAACAATGACTGCAAGAAATATCGTGGGATAATGAGTCTACTCAGTATCAGTTAAACTTTAAGGCAGACCTATAGTTATCTCATCCATCTATTTCCAGTCTAAACTGGAGAGTTGAAATATCAAAGTTCGAAGATGCTAGACGCTTAGACGTTGATCGTGAGATATGGTGCGGGAGGTGGGATTCGAAC
>JARPAQ010000104.1 GCA_029460375.1 Nitrososphaerota archaeon
ATCCAGAGCAAATATCTCAGCATCACGCAACAGACAGGAAACCACAGCAACCTTCTGAAGCTCACCACCACTCAGATCTTTCACCATCTTCTCGTAAAGCCTATGCACCCCTAAAGGAGTTATCAGCGTTGACTGAACCGCTCCTTCTTCATAATATCCCTCCGAGGTTTCGTCAAGAAGCATCCCCACGGTTCCATCATAGTCAGATGAAAGGTACTGCGGCTTGTATGAAATCTTGGCCTCGGTATTTATTTCGCCGTCATTCGGCTTCTCTATCCCCGCAACCATTTTCATGAAGGTTGTCTTGCCAAGCGAGTTCCCACCTAGAACCCCGACAACTTCCCCCTCCTGCAGGGCTCCTGACTTCACTTCGAGCTTAAAGTTAGGGTAGCTCTTCACCAAATCTGAGTATTCTGCAAGCCTTGTCCTACTGGTCTCTTCGTCTAAAGGTGAGTATATCTCGAAGGTAACCGGTGTATCTCTGAATCTAACATTTTCACTCGGCAGATAACCATCCAGCAGAAGATTTACACCGGTTCTGGAAGGCTGTATTGTGGACACGACGCCGTCTGCTCCGCCTTCACCGTAGAATATCTGAATATAGTCGCTCAAATAGTCCAGAAAGGTCAAATCATGCTCGGCCAGCAGGACATATCGACCTGCATCAGCTATACTCTGAATCACCTTCGAGACAGCCATCCTCTGAAAAACATCATTGTATGAAGATGGTTCATCGAAGAAGTAGATATCAGCATCTTTGCATGCTGCTACGGCTACAGCCAGCCTCTGGAGTTCGCCTCCGCTTAGATCATCAACCTTTCTATCTGCGCTCTCTTCCAGACTTAACTTTTCAAGAAGTTCTTCACCTATACCTCGTTCATCCACTTCCTTCAAGAGAGATTTCGCGCTGCCCTTCCAGACTTGAGGTATAAGGTAGACCGCCTGAGGCTTTGTTGAGACTTTGATCTCCCCGTCCACTATCTTTTCAAAGTGATCCTTCATCTCCGAACCATGATAGTAGTTGATAACCTTCTCCCAGCTCGGTTCCACATTGATATCGCCCAGATTGGGGATAAGGCTTCCGGACAGAATGTTTAGAGCAGTCGTCTTCCCTATACCGTTTCGGCCCACCAGCCCCACCACCGTCCTCTTCTTTAGGACAGGTAGTCTGTAAAGTCTGAAACCATTTACGCCGTACTGGTGTATCCTGTCCTTCTTCAGCTCCTCGGCGAGATTAACTATCGTTATAGCTTTGAAAGGACACTTCTTTACACATATGCCGCATCCGTTGCAGAGCTCTTCATCTATTACGGCTTTCTTATCTTCACCCAGAATTATGCATTCGCTTCCCATCTTGTTTACTGGACAGAACTTTATACACTCCAGCCCACATTTCCTTGAAAGACAGTTTTCCCTATCTAGAACTGCTACTCGATGCGTCATAATCTGTCCCTTTAATTCTCATTCAATCTTTCGGGGATAGGGCAGTAGCTACAAATCCTGCTGCCGTCTGCCTCAATAGTGGGAGATATCTTGTATGTCTCCTTTAATATGCACCACACTTCTCTCTCACTCGCTATTCCTTCAAGATGTAGCTTCTCGTGATGCACTATTATCTTCCTCAACTTACAATATATGCATCCACTCTTTATGAATATTAACCCATCTGTAGCGGCGTTCACCAGCATAACTAGCCAAGCTGTGCCTATAAGCCAGAAAGACAGCAGATAGCCGTAGAACCCAACCATCATCGAGAACAGCAGAGAGACTAAAATGAAAGAGGCGAAGGCTAACCCCAAAATCGGAACTGTAACCTTATTCTTGACGAAAGTGAACCCGATGGCCCTGCGCGGAATGGCTCTTATGAAAAGAACAGGAACGAGAAGAAGTACAGGAAGACTGAGCCGCAACACCCTAGCACCCCCAGAATGTGCATCATCAGATACCCTAGTCAAATTAGAACATATTAGGTTCGTAATTGCTGGTAGAAATCTGTTACTAATCTTTTTGGAAATAAGAACAGTAAACGATAATCCGTCTGATACTAATTCTGAATAAACAATATAGCAGATGCAGAAACCTTCCTGAAAACGGCGGAATTAGGAACAGGAGGAAAAGTATCTGCTACGGTCCATCGCCCGAAAAACTGGTGTAACCTATGAACTCAAGGCACCTAAAAAAAGCAGAACTCCTGAAAAAATAAGCTCATCCGCCTATAGAATCGAACTTGACAGATGGTACACATACAAAGGAGCAAAAGTCCGCTTCATCAACGTATGCGGACGTCTTCAACCCTCAACTAACATATACTCCACAAATAGTATACAGGAAGCAACAACAATACTTCAAGAGCTCCAAACGCTGATGCGTACCGTCAAGATAGATTCGAAACTGCCGAACTAGACCCTCAGACACCTCTTAGGGGCCTTTGAGGTGGCCTGGGGGTTATTTTTGTTATTCTGAGGTCTACAGAGTGTTATCTTGCACAGTCTGTATCTGGTCTGTGGTGGGGGAAGGTACTTGTGGAAACTTGTCCATTCTTTTCTGCTCTGCTACAGCTTTGGCTTCAGACATTATCTTCTCGGCGTCTTCGCTGCTTGGTTCGAAACTCATAGTGGAGCCGGTGATGTGGCCTGCATCCATAAGTAGATTATTCATCATATTTCCTATCTCATCTATCTCTGAGCCTGCGTTAGGTATAATGCCTGACAGCCCGCCTTTTATGCCTCTGATGACTGGTACAATTGGAGCTAAAACCGTTACAATATCGCCCATTTCTTCTACAGTTCCTAACCGTAGAGATATCTGTTCTAGAACCATCTTGGACTGGTTACTCATCCTCATCATCTTCCGGGTCTCCGCCAGTTCGTTTGCTCGTGTAGAAGCGTACTGCGAATCATGCTTCTCCATAGCTGTGATAACGTTATGCATCATATTAGCGTCCTTCTTTTTGAGCTTAGCCTCAACGCCGTCGAGCTTCGAGATCTCCCTCTTCAACGACTGCTGGACTGACTGAATCTTGTTCTTGAGAGGCTCGGAGGGAGTAAGAGCTTCTTTCACTCTGTCAGTAAAAGGCTCTTTTCTATCTTTAGACCATCGTTTATGAAAACTAGACATTCTAAATCATCATAAAACATCTAGCGACGCTGAAACATTCGAGCGTTTATAAGAGTAGACTAGGAGCTAAAAATCTCCTAAGCGAAATAGAGGAAGATACTTAATAAATAGCAAATTCAGCAAACTGAACTAGGTCGAAGTACGTAGAGTTGCAGAAGAATACCTATCAAGAAGACACGGTAAACTTAGCTTGCCAAGAGATAGCCGAGACCCTCGCCGGTAGAGAATTATCAAGCAAGCAAGATTTCTTCAAGATAAAGCGCAGAATATGTGCAAAACGAAGGTTGAACAGAATACCGCCCAACTCATCAATCCTGAAACTACTCCCACCGGAAAAACAGGAAGAACTAAGAAGCATCCTCATGATAAAACCCGTCAGAACCGCATCAGGGATATCTGTCCTAGCCGTCATGACAAAACCTCAGCCATGCCCCCCTCAAGCCCAATGTGTATACTGCCCCGGAGGAGTCGAAACAGGCTCACCTAAATCGTACAC
>JARPAQ010000105.1 GCA_029460375.1 Nitrososphaerota archaeon
AGTGCCGCTCGGGTATGGGAACGGATAGTCTGTCTTAAGATGGGGAAGGGCGTTGTCATTTCTCTTTCTCTCCTTGATAGTATGTGAGGAATACATCCTCGAGCGTAGCTTCTTGGATGACTATATCGTTGATCTTGAACTCTGAAATCTTCTTCACTATGTTGTCAATGTTCTCTCCAACGGCTATTGTGAAGTAACCTTCAGATCTCGATATACTTACAACCCCGTCTACTTTAAGATGGGCTTCTTCAACATCTTCCGAAAAGGAGACCTTCACAATTTTACCGGCTTTCCTCCTCAACGTATCCACCTCTTCAATCACTATCATCGATCCATCTCTTATGATGCCTACCCTATCACAGACCTTCTGAACCTCCGCCAAATTGTGTGAAGACATGAAAATGGTTCTCCCGCCACGCTTCTCTTCTTCAACCAAGTTGTAGAATTCCTGCTGCATCAAAGGGTCAAGACCACTAGTAGGTTCATCAAGTATAACAAGTTCGGGTCTGGTCATGAAGGCCTGAATCAAAGCAAGCTTCTGCTTCATACCTCTCGAATAATCCTTCACCCTCTTCTCAAGGTCCAGAGCAAACCGTTCGACGAGCTCCTTCAGAAAATCTTTATCCACATTCTGATCAATATCTCCAAGAAAGTTCAGGAGGCTCCTTCCGCTCATATTTCGGTACAGGCTCACATCTCCCGGTAGATACCCGACTAGACGCCTAACTTTGAAAGAGTCCCTTTGGCAGTCAAGTCCAAGTATGCTGGCCTGACCAGAAGTCGGCCTTATCAGGTCGAGCAGTATGCGTATGGCGGTGGTCTTGCCGGCGCCATTTAGACCGAGGAAACCGTATACTTCTCCTTTCTTTACCTGTATAGATACATCTTCTATCCCTTTAGTTGCACCGTAGTATTTTGTCAGACGCTCAGTTTCGATAATATATTGATCTGGTACTTGTCGTCACCCTCACAATTTTCATAGGACAGGTTAGCTCTATGCGGCCTGTTTTGAGAGATAGTCTTATAAATTCTACATGATGCTGGCACCATACGTATGAAGATAGTTGCGATAGGGGGGAGTCCATTCGTCGCGGGCCTTCAGCTCGCCGGTGTAGAAGGTATGGAAGTTTCATCATCTAAGGAAGCTTTCAGCAAGATCAAGATCCTTATGGAGGAGAAGGATGTGGGGCTGGTGATTGTGAGCGACGATTTTGAGAAGGAGATAAGGGACGATTTAGCCGATCTAAGATTGAAGCATCCGGTGCCACTTGTATATGCTGTGCCAGCTCCGGGGAGTGCGCAGGAGAAGATAGAGTACCGGGAGCTTATAAAACGGATGTTAAAGATAGGTTGAAGTCGATTATATGTGTGTACGCCTAGGTGGATGAATGTCTTGTATGAGCGAATCCTTAAACATACCTTCAGAACCACGTATAAAGGGGCGGCAATATGAGCGGGAAAGAAGCGTTCGAAAATGTTGTCGGCAAGGTGGCTAACGATGCCAAAGCCGAGATACTGTCAAGCCTAGAGGATGCCTACAAAGATGCTTTAGAGTTAGTTGAATATGAAGAACGGGAAACGGCTGTTAAGGCTGCGGAGATACCTCAATCTAAGGATAGGCAGGCAGACACGCTTAAGAGAAGGATAATAGGCGGCGCGGAACTTAAGGCTAGAAACAGATCCCTTCAGCTCATAGAAGAGACTGTCAACAGGGTCTTTAAAGAGTCTCTGAAGAAACTGGATAATCTTTCGTCAATTAAAGGGTATGATAAGTCGCTGAAGCGTCTTCTCGAAGAAGGTGTGGACGCTATAGGTGGTAGTGAATTCCTTATCTACGGCAACTCACAGGATAAAGACCGCTTGAAGAAGATTTCCCGCGAAGTTGAAAAGAGCTTGAAAGTCAAGATTAAACTGTCGTCAAAGACCCTAAATAGCAGGGGAGGCGTTCAAGTTATGAATAGCGACGGCACAGTGATATATGACAACACGATAGAGGCAAGGCTGGAGCGACTAAAACCGTTTTTAAGAAAACAGATATCGGATATGCTTACAAAGTGAGGCGAGAGATTTGACCGTTAAAGGCAAGATAATCTGGATAAGCGGCCCGGCAGTAAAGGCCGAAGGTATGGCAGCATCTAAGATGTATGAAACGGTCGAAGTTGGTGAAGACCGTCTAGTAGGAGAGATCATCCGCCTAACAGGCGACGTAGCATTCATACAGGTATACGAAAGCACCAGCGGCCTCAGACCCGGAGAACCCGTATTAGGAACAGGCCAACCCCTCTCCGTTACACTTGGGCCAGGTATGATGGGTAAGATATACGACGGCCTCCAACGCCCCCTTGACGAAATCGCCAAGAAAGCCGGAGCATTCATCGTGAGAGGAGTAACGGTTCCACCTCTTTCAACAGAGAAGAAGTGGCATCTGAAACCAACTGTGAAGAAAGGAGACGAAGTTGAGGCTGGAAGCATACTTGGAACGGTAGAAGAAACTCGCCTCATTGAGCATAGAGTTATGGTTCCTCCCGAGCACTCTGGAGGAAAAGTTGTGGAAACGGTCGATGAAGGCGACTACACCGTTGAAGAGGTAATAGCGACGGTTGAGAAGAATGGGCAGAAGCATGACCTCAAAATGTATCACCGGTGGCCTGTCAGGAGAGGAAGACCATACGCAGAACGATTCGACCCTGAGCTTCCCTTAGTGACAGGTCAGAGGGTTATAGATACTTTCTTCCCGCTGGTGAAGGGTGGTACTGCAGCTATCCCCGGCGGATTCGGAACAGGTAAGACAGTTACGCTTCACCAGATTGCTGCTTGGGCTGACGCTAAGGTTGTTTTTCACGTCGGCTGCGGTGAAAGGGGTAACGAGATGACTGAGGTTCTGATAAAGTTCCCGGAGCTGGAGGATCCCGAAACAGGGAGGCCGCTTATGGAGAGGACTGTGCTGGTGGCGAATACTAGCAATATGCCTGTGGCAGCTAGAGAGGCGAGCATCTACACCGGTGTCACTATGGCGGAGTATTACCGAGATATGGGGTATGATGTAGTCTTGGTGGCTGACTCGACCAGCAGATGGGCTGAAGCTCTCCGAGAGATCAGCGGTCGCTTGGAGGAGATGCCTGCCGAAGAAGGTTACCCGTCCTACTTAGCTTCACGTCTGGCAGAGTTCTATGAACGGGCAGGTAGGATGAAGAGCCTCGGAAGCCCTGAGCGTATAGGTTCGGTTACGCTTATCGGTGCTGTTTCACCTTCAGGGGCAGACTTCACAGAGCCTGTTACGACTCACACTTCGAGGTTCATCAAGACCTTCTGGGGGCTGGATACAAAACTGGCCTATTCACGTCACTATCCTGCGATAAACTGGATAACCAGTTACACAGGGTATGCTGCAGATGTTGCCAAGTGGTGGGCTAAGAATGTTGATGAAGCGTGGAGCAAGTTGAGGCTGGAAGCTTTTGAAGTGCTTCAGCGTGAAGATGTACTGAAAGAGATTGTAAGGCTACTTGGGCCCGAGGCGCTGCCGGATGAAGAGAAGCTTATTTTGGATGTCGCGAGGATGATGAAGGAGGGTTTCCTTCAGCAGAGCGCCTTCGACGAA
>JARPAQ010000106.1 GCA_029460375.1 Nitrososphaerota archaeon
AGCTTCAGTCCCGCTGCTCACAACCCTCATCATATCCACACAAGGCACAATCTTCGCAACCAGCTCCGCAAACTCAACTTCGATCTCCGTGGGGGTTCCGAAAATCGTCCCGTCTGAAAGCTGCTCTTTAACCGCCTCAACGATACTACGATTAGCATGTCCAAGAATCAGCGGGCCGTACGCCATACAGTAGTCTGTGTACGTCTTCCTGTCTACATCGATTATCTTAGAGCCGTTGGCCTTGGCGGTGAAGAAGGGGTATGGTGAGAATGCTCTGACTGGGCTGTTGACGCCTCCGGGTATTGTCTTTTTGGCCCTTTCGTAGAGCTCCTTAGATACGTATTCTCTTGCTCTTTGATGAGTCACGGTAACACCTTACGACCTATCTGTATATGATCACTCAGTCCACTCAGGAAGATCTACCTTAAAAATTTCCTGAATCACCGCTATCTTTTCGAGGTCGGCATCCATCTCCGCATTTCTTAGGCTCAGTATAGGGTCTAGCATCATCCTCTCCATAAGTTTCCTTGAGAGATTCTCCATAACCATTCTACAATACTCGCATCTTTTTACAGTTGGATCTGTCTTCATCAGTCTGTGGGCCTTTTCCACTTCTCTACGCCTTATCTCATCCACTCTGCTGCTTACTGCTTGAATTATCGGTTCGATATCCACCTTCTTTTGCATAGAGATAATGCGCTCTATCTCCTTCTGAATCAAGTGTTCAGCCTTCTTGGCTTCTTTCAAGCGTACCGCAAGGTTCGCGTCTGCTACTTGCCTCAGATTATCTATATTATGAAGCTCAACATCTGGCAGATCTTCTACATCCTTCTCCACATTTCTCGGCTGAGATAGATCAACTATCAGGAGTTTTTTCCCGTTCGCTCTACGCTTTAAAGCTTCTGCGACCGTTTTACGAGTAAGCATGTAGTGCGATGCAGAAGTGGCAACTATTGCAACGTCGGTCACGGCGAGGGTCTCGACAAGCTTATCGAACTTTACTGCTTTCGCATTCAGCTTCTCTGATAGAGAAACAGCCCTGTCGTATGTTCTATTGGCCACGAATATGAATGTAAGTTTCCTTGCCGCTAGAGCTTTACCAGCTAACGCGCCTATTTGACCTGCTCCTATTATCAGAACCTTTTTGCCTTGAAGATCTCCGGCGACCTCCTCCAGCATGTTAATAGCTATTGAGCCGATTGAGACCGCCCCCTTGTTTATGCCAGTCTTACCTCTTACAATCTTACCGATCTTAACAGCTCTTCCGAATACCTTTCTGAACACAGGTCCTATAGTGCCGTACTCCTTAGCCTGAAGGAACGCTTCTTGAACCTGGCCCAAAATCTGATCTTCCCCAATAACCATGGATCCTAAGCCTGATGTCAAACTCATAAGGTGGTGAAGTGTGTCTGACGAGTAAGATGCCTCGATGTATGGATAGAAGAGTTCAGGCTCGAACCCTGTTTCTCTCCACCAGTACTCCGCAACCTTCTTTTCTACAGATGCTGGGTCTTTGTGTGAGACGGATAAGTAGATTTCAACCCGGTTGCAGGTTTGAAGTATAAGGCATTCTTCTACTCCTGTGATATCTCTTATCTCTCTTGATGATTTCTTCGGATCTTTGAAGCCTAGCGCTTCTAATACAGGTATTGGGGTCCTCTTGTGAGAGGCCCGTAGGTTCAGTAGTCCACTCATTTCATGAACATCGATTATTCTTTCGCTTCTTTGCAAGTAGTCTTCCTCCTGATTTAGCAGATTGTTTCGGAGCTCCACAATTTGAATACTGCTGTTGTGCGGATATTCTCATACTTTGTGTGGTGGAATCCAAATAGTGATTCAAGACGGTGTCCAAGCTCTGACGGGTTGTATAGCTTTAACTATTTACTTGTTGCGTATATACTATTTATACTATAATTGCGGTTTCGGTAACAAATGGACTCTACAATACGAATGTAGGATTCGACTTTATGAACTCTGTAGTGACCGATACACGGACATCCTTGACTCCTTCTAGCATCTTTATCTCCTTCACGAGACCGTTAAAATGATTCATATCATGGGCATAAATGACGGAGACTACATCATATTCACCCGTACTTCGGTAAATGTAGCTTATCTCAGAGTAACTTACCAGCCGCTCCGTTACACTATCCATGTGCAGAGGATCTAATTTAAGAAGCATAGCTCCACTTACAGAGTACCCTATCTTCACCGGGTTCAGCACAGCTATGAATGCGGCGATTACACCATTGCTGATCAGCCGTTTCACACGAAACCTTACCGTAGCTTCTGCCGTATCGATCTTCTTTGCGATGTCTGCGTAGGCTATTCGTGCATCTCTCTGAAGTATGTTGAGAATCTTCTTGTCGAGATCATCTAGGATAACCTGCATCGGTAACAACCTTTTTGAATACCACGATATGTAAACGGGTTCTTAAGAACCTTTACTGGGCTATGCAGATGAAAAAATGTCAGCAAAACGGCTCTAGGTACAAGCTCAGAGGAGACGAATCTAAATAACCACGACCCGCCGCGACATCTTTAGCCGTATGTATAGACCGTAGGCGACTCCTACAAACATACCGCCAAGATGAGCCCCATGCGCTATACCTGAAGGCGCAAAAAGCCCCATGAAATCCATCAACCCCCAAAGTATGGCTAAGATAATCATAGGTATAGGTAATATTCCATAGATGAAGATCCTCATACGGGGCAATAAAACTGCTAGAGTGCCCATTACGCCGTAGACCGCGCCGGATGCGCCGATAGCTGGGGTGAGGGGGTTGGTTGCGGTGAGCAGGTATCCTAGGTTGCCAATTAAGCCCGAGGCGATGAATAGCATCGCGAAGTTTCTTCTGCCGACAATCCTCTCAAGGTTAATTCCTAAGAAGAATAGGGCGATCATGTTGAATAAGAGGTGGTTAAAGTCTGCGTGAAGGAAGATTGATGTGATGAACATCCATGGTGATCCGAAGGCGAAAGCGGGGAAGAAGGCGAGGTAGACCCAGAGATTGGTGAATGCTTGAAATATGAATCCTATGACTGATGCTGCGATAAATATGTATGTCCATCTCGGCGATTCCGCGCGCAAAACCCTTATCTCTTCCTCCTTCTGAACTGATTCATAGGTTCTTTAAATATTGCCATAATAGGTGAATAGTAAATCTAGCTAAATCAGAAGAGCAGCCTCACTCTCCATATTTTTGAAGATTATCCAGTTAACCATCGGTTATTTTTAATTTTTTATTATTTTTTTTTAATATGGATATTAATATAATAATCACGTTTATATAATACCGATCCGTACAATAAGACTTGAAAATAATTGTTGAAATCAAGAATAAATACTAGTCTAATATCGATTCTAGCAATACTATCATTCAGCACATTCATACCAGCACTAGCATACGCAGCACCACTAGCAGTATCAGACAAGGATTGGATATACCCAGGCGCCAACTCGTGGAATCAAGGCTTCAGCCCCCAGACCCAGATAAACAAAGACAACATAGACAACCTGGAAGTAAAATGGGTCTTCCCAGTCGCCAGCAAGGCATCTGCCCCCGCAGGTTTACAGTCTGTATCTCTGAGTGACGGTATAAACACTCCAGCCGTAGTTGTAGATGGGAAGGTCTTCGCTCTCACCAACTTCCTCA
>JARPAQ010000107.1 GCA_029460375.1 Nitrososphaerota archaeon
CCATAGACCTCTCTGTAGATGGCTTGCATCAGGCTAGATCAGAGTATTCCTTTCTTCTTGATGTAGATCAACGGGATGAGCGAGACCAGAAACATGAGTATCAGGGAAAATGAGTATCCGAACTCCCACTGAAGCTCGGGCATAATGGTGAAGTTCATTCCGTAGATGCTGGCGATTAGTGTTACCCTTTATCCCCCATTACACTTGCGTCTCTAACCTCCTTAGAAGCCCCACTCTTAGCATGAAAATGGCGGTCTGGGGCAACTGGAGCAATAGCTCGGGGAGCTGGAAGAGGATTAGTTGCAGGATTCATCGCTAGAATTATTGGCGCAATCATTCTTTCCACTTATGATATTGGATGCCTTGCTAGGCGGACTGATTGGTCTGGCAAGTCTAGGTGCACGGTTACGTCTTTGTCTTCGCCTTCTATTGTAGCAAGTGATTTTTCATCGTTCAATATTCTCTCCATCGTCTTGGGTGCTAGTATGCTGTGTGGTTCTCTTACGCGCTTGATTATGTCGGGTTCAAGGGTTTTCGTTCTTTTGGGCTGATATATTGCTGTCACCCAGTATGTCGATTTGGTCTCTATGTGAATATGTCGAATGGGTCAGATAGATATGATATAAACACATATCAATTTATAGATTAGGCGTGATGGGTAGATTGGCGATAGTAGAATTGGCACATACGTCTAAGATCGTTAAAGGACACGCTAAAGCATTTTCTCTAAGAATCACTATTCCGAAAGAGATTGCGAAAGAGCTGGGTTATGATGCTGGAGATACAGTGGAGTGGGCGGTTGCTATGAAAGGCGGTAAGAAGGGTGTCTTTATCAGGAAGCTAGAGTAAGAAGGTTTAGGCTAAGTTATCACTGTTACATCGGATCTATCCTAGGTTCTTTACAAGTCTCTGAAGTAGATGGGTTCTTTCAGCCAAGGTTCGCCGTTCGGCCCTAAGGCCTGGAGAGAAAAGCTAAACGCTTTGCCAGCCCACACTCCACCTGGCCGACCATGTACCTCACCGTGGTATTTGACAAGTGACTTTGGGCGGATAGGCTCAGGATCACCTGATAGAGCAATGTAGCCTTTTTGCGTGTAACAAATTTGTCAAACAAGTAGTTTGATTCAACTATAGCTCGTAATGCGCCTGATATTATTTGAGAGTTGAGAATATGTGTTATGTTTGTGCGATTAAAGTCTCTAAAGAAGGAAAACTTGTGATTTATGAAAGGCAGACTTTGAAGAGGTGCAAGAAGCATATTGATTATAATCTTTGGGAAGTAAAAGTTTCAGATGAAATTTTGGAACCTTTGAAGAGGCTGACATTCCTCGACGGCTGAAAATGATTTCGTCGTTGTTGAACTACCGTTTCCGCTTCCATTTGACGCCTTCAGATGTATCTTCTAGGATTATCCCTTTCTCAAGAAGTTCTATTCGTATTCGATCAGCTTCTTTCCAGTCAAGTCTACGCCTTGCATTCTCTCTTAACTTGATAAGCTGCATAATATCTTCGGGGAGCTCTGCTTCCTTCTCGGTCTCCATGACGCCTAGAGTTGTATCGAGCCTGAGCATCGTGTCGTAAATCTCATCAAGGTTCTCTTTAGAGGCGCCATTCGTATCTATCAGCCTGTTCACATCTCTCAGAAAGTCAAAGATGGCCGCCAGAGCCTCTGGAACGTTCAGATCATTATCCATCGCCTCCTCGAATCTCGTTCGCACCTCGAGACACTTCTTAGGTATCTCAGGATTCTCCCTATCTACTTGTTGGGTTCTCAACCTTTGGAGAAAGTCGTTGAGGCGTCCTATTGATGCTTCAGCCTGCTTTAACCCCGCTTCTGTGAAGTTGAGTTGTGCCCTGTAGTGAGCTGTCAAGAGGAGGTACCGGATGGTTCTGCCACTGTATCCTCTTTTGAGTATGTCTCTGACTGTGTAGATGTTTCCGAGGGATTTTGACATCTTTCGGCCTTCTACTATGAGGTGTTCTGAGTGGAGCCAGTAGTTTACAAATTTTTGGCTGTTTGCTCCTTCCGATTGAGATATCTCGTTCTCATGATGAGGGAATATCAGATCCACACCGCCTGCGTGAATATCGAAGGTTTCACCAAGGTATCTGGTCGACATAGCTGAACATTCTATATGCCAGCCGGGTCTGCCTTTGCCCAGCTCGGTCTCCCAGAATATATCTCCGTCCTCTTCATCCCAAGCTTTCCAGAGGGCAAAGTCGCGTGCCTCCTTCTTGTATTCATCTGCTTCTACCCGGGATCTTTGGGAAGTTTCGTCTATTTTTATCCCTGAAAGTCTGCCGTAGTTCTTGAACTTTGATATGTCATAGTATGCGGAGTCTCCTCTTCTATAGGCGTAGCCTTTTTCGATGAGCTTCTTAACCATCCGGGTCATATCATCTATATGTTCGGTAGCCTTTGGATAATATTCTGCGCGCTCAATATTCAGCGTCTCAAGGTCTTCAAAGAATGCTTTGGTGTACGTTGCGGTGTACTCCTTTAAGCTGACACCTTCGCGACGCGCTCCCTTTATCGTCTTGTCATCAACATCAGTCAGGTTCATGACCTGCGTAACTTTGTAGCCTTTATACTTCAGATACCGCCTCAAAAGATCCTGGAATACAAAGGTTCTAAAGTTCCCTATATGCCCATAATCATAGACGGTGGGTCCACAGGTGTACATACCTACTCTGCCGGGTGTGATAGGTTTGAACTCCTCTATCTTCCTGCCGAGTGTGTTGAAGAGCCTAAGCGCCAAAAGACTTCACCATACACCAATGTTTCAGACGATAAGGGAGATAAGTTAAGAGTTTCTATCATTTGAGTCGAAGGCCTTTAATCTAACCTCTAACTAACCCTCAAGCTATGGTTGCAATATCTGGGCAGAGGCCTAGCGGTAAGTTCGTGAATCATAAGGCTTTGAAGGAGGGCTGGACATACATATCGACAAGTGATGGGATGGTGATAGGTGTTAAGGTCTCTGTGACGAAGGTGGTGAAGCTGCAGAGCCCTGATGGTGCACCTATGCTGAACCCAGATGGAACACCTGCATATTACATCATGTCAACGAATGTGTTAAGGACGCTGACTAGAGAAGAGTGGGAAGAGGTTAAGCGAGAAGAACTCCCAGAATAACGCTCTATATCTTTATATATCCACTATACTGCTTCGCCTAATCGGATGGTAGAACTGAGATGAGAGGCGATCGCGTTTATTCGACAACGCTTATCCCTACTTTGTAGTAGAATGGCGAGTATTGACGAGACACTGATAAACTTCGGCTCTTCATCTTCTTACCCTCATCATCTTATTGAAAGAAGGTGTCTGTTTTTTGGTTGAAAGTATTGTAATAAAGTTCGGTGGCTCTGTGCTGCAGGACGAAAAGACAATAAGTGAAGCAGCGGATATGGTTCACGAAGTCTATGAAAAAGGACTCAGACCAGTAGTGGTAGTATCAGCTTTGAAGGGTGCTACAGATAACCTTCTGAACTTGGCGAAGAAACTCAACCAAGAAACACCCGACAATATCCTCGATCAGATATTATCTATGGGTGAAAGAACCAGCGCCCGTATCTTCTCTGCAGCCCTCGTTTCAAGAGGTCTGAAACCTGTAATTGTAGACCCAGAATTTGAAAACTGGCCCATCATAACCGATGACAAGCATCTTGACGCCAACCCGATTTACAAAGAGACCGAGAAAGAGGTACAAAAGAAGATATTACCAATGCTTGAGAGAGGAGAAGTCCCTGTTGTATGCGGTTTTCTCGGCAAGACTCATTCAGGAGAAGTCACGACCCTAGGGCGAGGTGGAAGCGATACCACAGGTCTCCTGCTCGGTAGCTGCTTGAAATCTAAAGAAACAGTCCTTGTAAAAGATGTGGAAACGATATTTTCAAGCGACCCTGATATTGTTGAAAACCCCGTCCCTCTTCACGTCCTCAATTCTGAAGAAGCCTTCCTTCTGAGCACAGGGGGCGCCAAGTTTCTTCACTCAAAAGCGTTGAGCTACAATCGCAGCGGGATCAGGATAAGGATTGCAAGCCTTCAAGATGGCGGTAGATCAGGCACCATCATTGATGGCGGGGCTCTTGATCTGATTGTTGAACAGTCACCTGATCCAGTCACAATGGTCACGATAATAGGTGAGAAGGCGCTGGATACTGAGCAGATTCATCAGATTATGACAAGTGTTAATGACATAGATGGACGTATACTTTCTCTTACTCTTGACTCAAAGTCTACAGTTCTTTATGTAACGCACGGTACCAACCTTGCGGATATTCTGCACAGGCTGGTTATGAAGTATAAGATGGGGAAGGCTCTGAGCTTCTTTGAAAATCTACGCATGGTCATTGTAAAAGGACCCGCTCTTGAGACTGCTCCAGGGCTGATTCAACGTGTAACTCAACCTCTTGCACGAAAGAACATCAACGTCTACGGGCTGGTTACGATAAGCTCCTCTATCCGTATCCTCGTCTCCAAGGACAACGCAGACGCAGCTGTAACCTTACTGAGGTCAGCATTGCTAGCGTTAAAGTGAACTGTTAAGTATGAGATATATTCCGCTGATATGATGCATAAGGAGGACAGAGATTGGTCTTCGGCAGAGATGTAAGGCTAAGTAAAATAACCAAGAAGGGCCGCATAATCTGTGTCACCCTAGATCACGGAGTGAGCTCAGGCCCCGTTCAAGGTATTGAGAATATAGGCGAAACCATATCAAAAGTAGAGAAGGGTGGAGCCACTGCCATACTTGTCCATAAAGGAGTAATCCGATCCCTACCATACCCCTCGCAGACCGGAGTTATACTCCACCTATCAGGGAGCACAAGCATAGGGATGGCGCCCAATAGAAAGATGCAGGTAGCGACTGTTAAGGAGGCGATAAGACTAGGCGCGGACGCGGTGTCGGTTCACATCAATATAGGTGGGAAAGAGGAGCCTGAGATGCTTGAGAAGCTGGGCAGAGTCTCCGACGAATGTGACAGATGGAGCTACCCCTGTATCGCCATGATGTACCCTAGAGGAGAGAATATCCAGAATCCGCACGACCCTGAGAAGGTAGCCC
>JARPAQ010000108.1 GCA_029460375.1 Nitrososphaerota archaeon
ACGTTGGCGCCTATGCTCGATCCAGTCGGCGAGCAGAAGACCAAACCTACTCAGCATAGCGTACAGGAGCTGAGGCGCATTGGTATACAGCCGGATATACTGGTGGTCAGGAGCCGCAGCCGTATAACCAAGGAGCCGAAGGAGAAGATCTCTCTCTTTGCTAATGTACCGTTAAAGAACGTTATCTCCAACCCTGATGCGAAGTCGATATACGTGGTTCCGCAGATTTTGCAGTCCGAAGGGGTGGTAGAGCCCATTTGTAAGCATCTGCATCTGGGAGATAGAAAAATCGTGTGGGATTCTTGGCCCACGATAGCCAGTTCATTCACTGAAACTTCTGGCGAGTTGAATATAGCTATGGTGGGGAAGTATGTGGCTCTAGCGGATAGCTATGTGAGTGTGAACGAGGCGCTTGCACACGCGGCTGCTGAGATGGGTTTCGGTGTCCGTGTTGACTGGGTTGATGCTGAGCGGTTTGAAGCTGTCCCGGATTTGAAGTTGCTTTCACAGTATGATGCAGTGATTATTCCAGGCGGGTTCGGGAAACGAGGTAGTGAGGGTAAGGTTGTTGCGGCCAACTTTGCACGTGTGAACGGTATCCCGTATCTGGGGTTATGCTTCGGTTTTCAACTTGCAATCGTGTCATTTGCACGTTACGCCTGTGACCTTTCGGGTG
The DNA here is from genome assembly GCA_029460375.1 of Nitrososphaerota archaeon. Classification (GTDB taxonomy): domain Archaea; phylum Thermoproteota; class Nitrososphaeria; order Nitrososphaerales; family JACPRH01; genus JARPAQ01. Next base: position 677 of record JARPAQ010000108.1, read on the forward strand.
CAAACTCCGCCGAGCTCGAGCCTGATACGCCTCACCCTGTAATAGATCTTCTTCCTGAGCAGAAGGATGTGGAGGATATGGGTGCCACTATGAGGCTGGGTGGGCTTGATGTGGATCTTGTTGAAGGCACCTTGGCCTACAGTCTATATAGCCAATCGCCGATAAGGGAGCGGCACCGTCACAGATACGAGTTTAACCAGAAGTATAGAGAAATATTCGAGGAGAAAGGCATGGTCTTCTCAGGCAGCAGCGACAACGGTAAAAGGATAGAGGTGCTTGAAATACCTTCGCACCCATTCTACTTAGCCGTCCAGTACCACCCTGAATTCATAAGTCGCCCCGGTGCCCCTGAACCAGTCTTCAGAAGCTTCATATCAGCAGCTATAGACAAGCGTAAAGCCAAAGTTCCAGTGTCGGCCTAAAGTTTCATCAACCGCCAAAGCTCATCCACGATCATGGGTTCAGCATCTTCTATCGAGCCGTCAGGCTGAACTATCTGTTTCTCCGTACCACCAAACCTACCTATTACGGTGCCATTGATATCGTGCTTCTTCAACTCCTGTAGCACGGTGTTCACTCCGTCAGGTTGTACTGCGGCCAAGAGGCACCCTGATCCCACTAGTCTCGACGGGTCCACCTTGAGTGTGGAGCATATTGCAGAGGTTTCTTCCGCTACCGCTATATCTTGGATATTTAGTCTGAAGCCTAGGCCGGAGGCTAGAGCCATTTCGTACACTCCGCCTAGGACGCCTCCTTCGGTTGGGTCGTGCATCGCGTGTACCTTCCCTGTGGCGAAGAGTGCTGCGGCGTCTTCCACCACGCTTATCCGTTTAATGAGGTTCAAAGCGTTCTGAAGGGTTTTTTGGTCTATGTCTGTGAGCCTATCTTTGAAGGTTCGGGCGAGTATGGATGTTCCTTCTATCCCTGCTGTCTTGGTCATAAGTATAATGTCTCCTTCCTCGGTGTCTCCTGCTGTTATGTATCTGTCCGTTATGCCGAAGGCGGTTGTTACCACCACCACACGCTCCAGCTTAGGGGTAACCTCTGTATGTCCCCCTACGACCATCATCTGAAGACTCTTAGCGGCTTGGTCTATCTGTTCAGCGACTTCTCTTACCAGCGATTCGTCTGAGCCCTCAGGTAGAAGCACCACTGACTCTAGAAACCTCGGTCTTGCTCCGCTCGTCGCCACATCGTTCGCACTTACATTCACAGCATACCACCCTATGTCCTCCTCGACTCCTGTGACCGGGTCTGATGAAACTATCAGGTATTTGCCGTCAAGACTCACTACTGCGAAGTCTAGCCCTACGCTCGGCCCTACTAGCACATCGGGCGACCAGAATCCTTGAAAACCTAAGACCTGCTTCTGAAGTATATCCAACGGAACCTTACCTAAGGGGAGCTTCAAACCTGAAATTCACTCCACCTTAACAGTTGATGCGCTTCTATTTAGCCTCAACAGACTCGGCTTGAAGCATTCGGGCCCGCGGCATAATTCTGCGTATGCTTCTGGAGAGCGGGATGGCGACAAGTAGGCCGATCGTGACCTGACCTACGTTCACCAAGATTTCCGCCAGAGCTACCACCGGACCAAAAATGAGCGACTCGTAAATATAATACCCTAAAATCATCTCTCCGCCACCTAAGATGATGGCCAAGACTACCCAGCCAACCTGAGGATCGAGATATAGCCCTACAGCAGCAACTAAGATGAATGAAGCTATTGCCAGAGCTACCCAAAAGAAGTCTGGGATAATGAACGCCAAAGTTATGGTATTAGGCGTTACTCCGAGAGTGAACTCGAGGCTTCCAGTGAAGTTTGATGTTCCTCCCCACCAGATTGTAAATGCGAGGATGGCACCTGCCGCAAGCGATAGAGATATCAGACCCATCTTTGAAGATGGTCTCAACCTATATCTGGCGAGGTAACCTACTATGAAGCCTTCAAGCCCCTTTATCACAAGAGTAGCTGGTGCAAACACTCCGTAGCCAAGAGCCACATCAGCCAACATAGAGCCCACTCCACCTGCAAAACCACCTACAATAGGCCCCATTAGTAAAGCTGTAGTATACACCATCGTCTCACCGACGTTAAAGTAGCCTCCGGTGGCCGCCACAAAAATACTGACAGCCATAGTTGCTGCGGCGACAAACGCTGTGAAGACACCCATCGCCGCGAGATCTTTGCTGCCAATCTTTAGCGCCATATCGTGGTGTGCACCTTCTCCGCGCTCGGTCAGTGTCATATATAAGCAAGAGCCTATATATAGGGAGATTATGGGAAACTCCAGAATCACGGCGCCGTCCGCACTCCTATATGCAAGATGCAGCAGATGTGGCGAAGAGTACAGCCCGGACGTGGCTGAATCCCTATGCGAGAAGTGTAAAGGCGTTCTATTGATGCATTATGATTACCGGCAGATTGCTGAAGAGGTTAGTAAAGAGAGTCTTGAGCGCCGGATTCCGAGCGTCTGGAAATACTCTGAGCTGCTACCGATCACAGAAAAGCCCAGCATAGTTTCGTTGGGTGAAGGGGGAACACATGTTCATGAGTGCCGACGGCTTATGGAGCAGCTCCGCGTAAAGAGGATATTGGTGAAGGATGAAACTACCAATCCTACAGCATCATTTGTCGACCGAGGAAGTACAGTCGTAGTCTCTAAGGCTATTGAATCGGGGTCTAGTTCAGTCTGCTGCGGAGCGACTGGGAACTTAGGTGCATCACTTTCTGCGTATGCTGCCAAGGCTGGTCTTGAATCTATGATCTTTCTGCCCAAGATGCTGGATCTTGGTAAGCTGTACCAGATGATAGTGTGTGGTGCGAAGGTTGAGTTGACCAGCGATTATGTAGCCGCCACGGTTAGAGCGGAGAGGTTCAGCCGGCATAGTTTCCTAGTGACACCATATAACCCGTACTTTATGGAGGGTGAAAAGACGACTGGTTACGAGATAGTTGAGCAGATGGGCTGGCGGCTGCCTGATAGGATAATCGTTCCTATGGGGAACGGGGGCCATATCTCTATGATATGGAAGGCGCTCACTGAATTCTCAGAACTAGGGTTCATAGACAAGGTGAACACAAGATTAACAGGTATTCAAGCGGCAGGTGCAGCCCCCATAGTGGATGCGTATTCACGTGGAGACAGTGTTGTTGTTGATGCGGGGAAAGTGGAAACTCTTGCGCTTGATATTGGCATAGAGTCACCTTCAGCTGGAGACCTTGCGTTGAATGCTATCAGGTCGTCAGGAGGCACCTGCGCAACCGTGACTGATCGGGAGATACTTGAAGCGGCTAGGCTATTGGCGAAGAGTGAAGGGATATTTGCCGAACCCGCTGCTGCGTCGACGATAGCTGGGTTGAAGAAGATGATGGAGGCGGGTAGTATCGATAGAGACGAGGAGGTTCTGTGTGTCATAACTGGGGCGGGGTTGAAGGATCCAGTTACTGCTAGACGGTTTGTGAAGAAGGTAAGAGCGGTTGAAACGGTAATACGGAGGGTTGAAGATAGACGCCTCACTACACGTCTAGGGCCTACGAAACTCAGGATACTTGAAATTGTGAGCACACAGGAAGCCTATGGTTATCAGATAAAGAAGGAGTTGGAAGAGCAGTTTCAGATTTCGGTAAAGGTACCTGTAGTGTATCAGCATCTCAAAGAACTAGAAACCCTGAACCTCGTGAGGCGATCAAGCGTACGTGAAGTCGGCGGGAAACCTGAACGCCACTACTACACTCTGACCGAAAAGGGAAGAGCAACAGCAAAGTCTCTCGGTACATACAGAGGCTGAAGACTTCAAGCATCACCCCGGTCATCAAAATAGGTGATTAGGTAGATGTAAGCAACTATAGTGAGAACATATCAGAGAGAGTGAGACAGAAAATCCATCCGCCCACCGTCAACAGTAATAACCTGCCCCGTCATAAAGCTAGAATCATCAGAAGCCAGAAAAAGTGCGGCATTAGCCACATCTTGAGGCTCACCCACGCGGCGCAACATACTCGCCTTCTCGCAGTACTTGATGATTCCCTCAGCTACATCTGGACTCACACCCTTAAGAATCAGGTCCGTCTTAATCAGGCCCGGAGCGATAGCGTTCACATTAATTCCATAAGAGCCGAGTTCCAAGGCAAAGCGCTTCGTCAGAACTGCGACTGCAGCTTTGGTTGCTGCGTAAGGGGTAGTTGCTGCAGCTGCCGTTCCTAAGCCCGCTATGGAGGATAGGTTGATGATCTTTCCGTATTTATTACGAATCATGTGTGGTGCGACGGCTCTTGTGCAGTAAAGTACTCCTTTTACATTTATGCTCCACATCATCTCGACATCCTCGTCAGCAAAGGATAAGACATCAGAATGTAACAGGATACCCGCATTATTCACCAGTATGTCGACTTTTCCAAATTGATCGAGTACTATGCTGACCATGTGCTCTACAGACTTTCGGTCAGCCATATCTGCCTGTAACGCTGATGCAGTGCCACCGTTGGTTTGAATCTGTTCCACAACTTTTTCAGCTTGACGCTTTTGCTTCACATAGTTCACTATAACATCGGCGCCTTCTTTTGCGAAAGTGAGTGCTATTGCCTGTCCAATACCTCGAGACCCCCCTGTAACAATTGCCACTCGACCTTCAAGTTTACCCATGATAACCACACCTATTCACTTAGAACCCTTAAACCTATCCTGAAGCTTAAGACAACCCGTCTTCCATCCACAGACTTGTCGGTCCTTCAGAACTTCTGATGCAATAACTTTTTCGGATACCCTTTCAGAGAGCTGTAAACGGGCGTGTAAACATGTCGACCGCTGAGCGGGCTGCAAAGATCGTCAAGCAACTTGAAGGAAAGGACTGGAAGATACTGCACACTCTGGAGAGGGATCTCCCTTCCAAAAAATACACCCCGCCTGAAAAGATGACCAAGTCTACAGGACTACATAAAGAGGAGATAACGTACCGCCTGAATCACCTTGAAAAAGCAGGGCTGGTTATGCGCAGCCGCCGAGGATACACCCTAGTTACGGCGGGTATGGACGCTATATCTCTAAACGCGTTAGCAAATAGGGACCTGATATCCGCGCTTGGAAAACCTATTGGGGTAGGTAAAGAAGCGGACGTGTATGAAGCGGTCACTGAAGCTGGCGTCGGGTACGCCCTAAAGTTCTACCGGATAGGACGGACAAGCTTTAGAGATGTTAAAAGAAAACGCGGATATCTTTCAGAAGAATCGCAGCGCCACTGGATTCTCATGGGTATTCGGGCGGCGAAGACCGAGTTCAACGCTTTGAGAAAACTCCGGGATCACGGTGTCTCTGTCCCGCAGGTGATTGCGCAGGAAAGGCACGCTATTCTTATGTCGAAGATTGATGGGGTTATGCTGATTGATGTTTCAGAGCTGGATGATCCTGAAGGTGTTTTGCTGAAGATACTTGAAAATATCAGGTTGGCCTATCTGAAGGGAAGAGTCATAAATAGCGATCTCAGCGAGTATAATGTGATATTCGACGGTAAAGATGTCTGGCTGATAGATTGGCCTCAGGCTGTCGACAGTTCTCACGTTAACTC
>JARPAQ010000109.1 GCA_029460375.1 Nitrososphaerota archaeon
ACTTGGTAGTATAGTTCTCCCCACATCTGGTTCTTACCAACCTCGGTGGTGAGTATCCCGTTCGGTGGAAGCAGCTCCCGTATCTTCTTGATTATTTTCGGTTGGTAAAGTCCGTTATCGCCGCCGAAGTTACCGTTTCTGAACTGCTCCTTGATCTCCTGAACCCTCTTATACCATTTAGTCTCTTCCCGCTTTGCAATCTTACGTTTTAACGCATCTAAGATCTCATTTAGAGCAATGCCTACATCCGCAACTATGGGTAGATCCACCTTCTTGTTCTTACCCAGCTCAGCCGGGTCGATATCGATATGAATAATCTTGGCATCCTGACAGAACTCCTCAAATCTCCCAGTAGATCTGTCTGAAAACCTTACACCAACAGCGAGGAGACAGTCAGCTTCACATATCCCCTTGTTCGCTTCAGGCCGACCATGCATCCCTATAGGGCCCAGAGATAGGGGATGGTTCTCAGGGAAGCCGCCTTTACCGATGAGGCTTGTAACCACTGGTGCCATAAGAAGCTCAGCGATCGCTCTAAGCTGCTGAGACCCATTCGCTATGATGACTCCGCCGCCTGACCATATCATCGGTGTATCAGCGTGCAGAAGCAGGTCGGCAGCCTTCTCTATTTGTAATGGGTGCGGTGTTAGGTGAGGCTTGTATCCTCTTACCTCGACCTTTTCAGGGAAACTCATATCCGCCACACCGGTCTGAACATCTCGGGGGAGATCTATCAGAACTGGGCCTGGGCGGCCTGTGGAAGCTATTAGAAACGCCTTCTTGACGACTTCAGGAATCTCGTTCGGCTCCATAGGTTGGAAGGTGTACTTGGTGATGGGGGTAACTATGCCTATAGTGTCACATTCTTGAAAAGAGTCTTTGCCGATGAAGGCTTTGGCGACCTGACCTGTTATTGCTATAACTGGGGAGGAATCAGCGAAGGCTGTAGCTATCCCAGTAACAAGATTCGTAGCCCCAGGGCCAGATGTAGCCATGCAGACCCCCGGTCTTCCACTAGCACGCGCATATCCATCCGCCATATGTGCTGCAGACTGCTCATGTCTAGCCAGTATATGCCTAATCTCGCTGTCATAGATAACATCGTATACTGGCATAATTGTCCCTCCAGGCAGACCGAAGATTACTCTTACACCTTCGTCCCACAGTCCTTTAAGGAGGGCTTGACTGCCAGACATCTTAACCATATTCTATCCTCTCACCTCACATCTTCCCTAACCCACATACGTCTGTTATTGTTTCGACGTTTGTGGGCTTATAAAAGTACCACTAGAAGCAACACGCTCAGCACTAGAAGGACATTCACTATCAGTAGGTTTGTTACCGATAGCTCTCTGTCGAGTTTGATGCTGCTTCTCATCTCTAGGATAGCTCAACCTTGAAAGTGTTAATAAGCTTTGCGCCTATTTGTGCTGTATCCTAAAATTGTTTTGAGTAATGGTTAAAGTTTAGCTGTTTTTTGGAAACAGTATTATGCCCCGGTTTACCAATGGTCTATGAGTCTGAAGGGTTGTCTTATTGATTACCGGTTCAAGTTTCCCAAGAGGAGCATTCGCATCAAAGGTTTCGGTAGTGATATTTGTCGCCATCGGCACAGCTGAACTCTTCTCAGGATACTTCTCTGGAAGTGTAGCGCTGATCGCGGATGGATCCCACACGCTCTCCGACGCCCTTATCTCTACGATAGTTTGGCTGGGCTTGAAGGTTTCAGGCCGGGCGCCCGACGGAAAGTTTCATTACGGCTACTATAGGGTTGAAACCTTCTCGGCCGTAATATCTGCGTTTGTTATGGTAGGTGTTGGCATATTCATCCTGATAAGATCGTATCAAGTCTTCTTGGAGCCGACGGAGATACAGGCCCCATTTATACCTCTAGTTACAGCGGCGGTTGCGTCCATTTCATTCTGGATTATGGGGTTTTACAAGTATAGAATCGCGAAGGAAGAGAGGTCGGAGGCGCTGAACCTTGATGCATACAACACAATGAAGAGTGGCTTGTCCTCGTTGTTCGCTTTTGTCGGTGTCTTCTTATCATCGTTTTTTGTTCAGACAGATGCTCTGGCAGGCATAGGCATATCGTTCTTCATATTTGTAGTCGCCTATACATCTGTAAGGGGGTCTGCTCTGGTTCTTCTGGATGCCTGTGAGTGTACTGATGTGATCGAAACCATCAAGTTGACATCAGAGCGCATTGAAGGTGTCGAGAAGGTGCTCACAGTTCGGCTAAGGCATTCTGGCCCCTATATTCTTGGTGATCTACATATTCAGGTGGATGGTGGGATGACGGTAAAGGAGTCTGACAGAATTGTTAGACGGATAAAGGCCACTGTGAAAGACCTTATTCCGAACCTTGGCCGCCTTACGGTGGAAGTCGAGTCTGAAGGTGAGGAAGAACAAGAGGCTCGGTTGTCGTCTGGGAATTCTTAAATAGAGTTTCAACGATATTTACAGTAGGTGATTCTCAAGTTGAGTGATAAGCCTGAAATTCTCCCGACCGTGTGCGTAGATCACGATAAAGAGAAGTATCACATAGAGATAGAGCTCCCTGGAGTCAAGAAGGATTCAATAGAACTGGAGATGGGTGAGAGATCATTCTGCATAAGAGCTGAGAAGAGTGGCGCAACATACAACTCCTGTTA
>JARPAQ010000110.1 GCA_029460375.1 Nitrososphaerota archaeon
GCCACATATACCACGGGGTGTGTAGTTTGGTGCTTTTCGACATTCGCCCAGTCTGTGTTCTCCCCTGCTGAGTGTTGTGAAAGAAGAACTTTGCTCGGCGTTCCAGATTCGTCGAGGAAGACTTCTATGACTTCCCAGTCGCCTTGATGATCATTCAGCCGACCGTTATTGTAGGCGTATAGGAGCCAGTACTGAATTATTTTTGTTTTGCCGTTGTCCACGATATGTACATATGCGTAGTATCCGGTCTGCTGAGCCTTTGCGGCGTAGTCGGTTGCGATTGCCTGAAAGGTGCCGAGTTTGTTGTCGAGGTATAGATCTGTGGCCGTATACTCGCCGAGCGTCGAGGGTCGAGGTGCGCCGTCTATGGCTCTAGGGTCTCCTCCCGGTATTCTTTGCCTTAATGTTGAACTAGTTATGACATATTCTACGGAAGTGGGGTAGAACTTTTCACCTCGTGTAAAGTGAAGCTTTGGCGCGTACACGGCTGCCAAGTTCTGTTCAGCTCCAATGTTCTGAGCCTCAGCCACCTGAATAATCAATAGGTTTGCAGTCAGTAACACTCCCAGTAATAGGGGAACGGCGAGCGTAGGATAAAATCGCTTATCTCGCTTGTTGGATCTCAATAACATTATTGATGTATCTGCCACTTCTTTTATAAAACACTTTGTCACGTAGGATTGTACTGTATTATGCTATTCTACGTTTTAGATATCTAGTCGCCTATGACGCCGAACCTTCTCAACCTCACTAACCGCAAGAAGAGGAACCGCCTACAAATACTCCCTTTAAAGATACTCTAATTTTGTTGGAGAGATGCTTAGTCTACTCGTGTCTTAGTGCATCTACAGGCGTAAGCCGTGAAGCCCTCCAAGCGGGTAGAAGTCCTGCCAAAATCCCTACGAGAAGAGCCATTACAACCGCACCTAATACGAGCTCAGGTGTAATCAGAGGTGTGAGGTCAAATGCACCTGCTTGAGGTCCACCACCTCCTCCGAACCCCCCTCCTCCGCCTTGGAATCCTCCTTGAGGAGGTCCTCCACTGGTGAAAGACCCCATAATTACTGGAACCGCGAGATATGCTACCAGGCCTCCAGCTACTACCCCTAAAATTCCTCCTATCATGCCCGTTATGCCTGCTTCGTAAATGAATATCATCAAGATATTCCTACTGTTGAATCCTAGTGCTTTAAGGAGCCCTATTTCCCGTGTGCGTTCTGTGACTGAGGTGAACATGGTTGTCATAATCCCGATGAAGGCTACTGCCACCGACATGAATGCTATAGCTGACAGGAATGCGGTTACGCCCCCAAGTATGGTCTGGATCTGAGATAGTATCTGTTCTATAGATAGTATGTTTACATCTTCACTTAATGTGTTGGTGAGGTCTTCAACTACTTGAAAGGCGTTTTCTATATCATCCACCTTTACAAATATTCCGCTCAGACTGTCCGCCCTTGTCAAAGTCTGCCCAGCTGAAAAAGAGATGAAAGCTCCATTATCCACATCTATAAGAAGTCCAGCCCCGAACTTTTCCAAGCTTCCCTCGACAAGATAAGAGCGTGTTACAGCAACGTTCTCCCTGAAAAGACGGGTTGTTGTCTGAAGAGAAAGTATCTGGTTTACAGATATCGGCCGCTGCTCTGGGTCTGAAGGCTGAGCCAAGTTGTACCCTATAATCATCCCAGTCAGGTCTAAATTGCCAGGTATCGCTCCTTCTGCAACCCCCAATCCTGGGAGCAAAATTGGGAGTAACGAAAGATCCAACGCTGTAACCTGGATACTTGTTGATGTACTCCCTAAGTTCACTGTACCAAAGGTTCGGTAGAACGGAATTGCATAAGCTACATGCTCAACAGTTCCAATTGTGGTGACATCCTGCAGAGTGAGCCTTGCTGCTGCGCGGCCCGGTGTTACTACTATAGTGTCTACGCCAAACTGACTGAACTGGTCGGTCAGTGTTGCACTGAAGCCTTGAGTAGTCCCTATCAAAGCCACTAAAGTAGCTGGGCCTACGGCCATCCCGATAATCGTCAGGGCTGATCTGAGTTTTCTATTTTTTATAGCTGAGAAGGCTATGCCTATAATGTCTAGGTTTCTCACGTCTCACTCTGCTCCTCTGCAGCAGAAATTCTTCTCCTAATTCTATCCCCAGATCTTCTCCGCCTCGCAAATATCACAATGAGGAGCAACGCCACTACTACGACTGCGATATAAAGCCAATAGGTTTGAACAAGCCTTACTATACTTGCAAGTGGACCCTCTGGTTCTGATGGGGTTGATGATGGGGGTGGGCTTGCACCTGGTCCGCCTACTGTTATCTGAACCTCCTGCTCGAATGAATAGCTAATTCCATACTCGTCTTCATAATCGAAGACCAGCGTAACAGGAAAGGTTCCGTTAGGTGTAATCCTCGCAACTAGCAAAGAGATACTGAAGGGGAAGGGAGTGTTGGTCGCGATTTCACCTAAATAGGTAGCCTCTTCAATTGCCGTTCTGATATCGGGGCTTGACTTCACTGACAGCGTTGTGTAAAACGCTGCAGTCGTTCCCTTATTCAATATGTTCCCGGTTATTGAAACTGTTCCTCCCCCTTGGAAGCTCCTCTCAACGATTGGTGGCAGCTCACCTCTTTGGAACCCTCCTTCTCTTGGTCGTTCGCCTAACTGGGGTCTGGAAACGGTCGAGCTGGGTGTGGCTGATATGAATGAAGTTTGGCTGTCGAGCAGTGTCAAAACCGCCGCACCCCTTGCTGTAAAGCCTATGCTTCTGGTTTCAGTATGCGACACGCCGTGATGGTCTCTGTAGCTTATCGAGAGTTGCGCCTGATACGAGTTGTCTATGGTTGAGAATGATGCAAGGATCTCCGGCCTGAAGGATACTGTGTCCCCTCCAGATACTGAGTCGAAGAACCATTGATCTGATCCCGAGATAAGTACAATGGGCGATGAACCTGCTCCTGACGGAAGGGAAAGAGTAGCGGTCAAGGAGTAGATGGGGTTTTCACCAACATTCATTATCTCTATGTCCGACTCACTTACTTTACCTATTGTCAGGATATTTTCTCCAGTAGATATCGTCAAGGGACTCAACCATTCTCTCACAATCAGACCGAAGGTTCTCGACTCGCTGCGGGTAGCGCCGTAACCATCTTTGAAAGTTAGAGTTAACTGACCTTGAGGTGAACTTCCCGCTGCACTCTGGGGAGCAAATAGACTGAAGCCTGATATCTTTTCACCGCCAGGCTCTATGTTCCCTAAGTTCAACTGGTTTCCACCCGAAGATATCGATATCAACGCAGGAGGGGTGACGGTCACAGTAAGATCTGAGATTCGGGTATCCCCTACATTGGTGACAGTTATCTTCAAGTCATTCACAGTCTCAGCGGTCAAGATATTCTGAGATACAGAGACCTGCAGATCGACTTTACCTTTGAGGACAAGAGACACGGCCAGATCTCTCTGCTCAGCAGCCTCATACACGGCTCCCTTCACGATAAGATACCGAATAGAGACTCCGAGGATATGTTGACCTATATTTCCTTCATCCGCCAAATCCACTGTGAACTGAACATTGGCCGTTCCACCCGGCTGAACGACGCCTCCATAGTATCCTGAAACAATATTCCCGCCAGTAGAATTCTTGAAGGAAGAAGTAAGCCGCAGTTCAGCCAGTATTCCTGTAACCGGACTTACCCCCAGATTTTCGATAACCATAGTTAAGAGAACATTCTTATCCCCAAGACCAACTTCGATAACGCTTCCAGGAGCGCCCCAGATCAAATCTACGACTTTCAAATCAGCCCCCTCCTCCAGCTTATCAACAGTGAAGCCGAGGACTCTACTAGCCGTCCTGACGGTACCGTACGAGTCACGGTAGCTCGTTGAAACTGTGAATTGAAGTGTTGTACCTGCTACGCTGAGGGGAACAAAAGCGGATACCTCTATCTGAGCCGCTGTTCCAGCCTTAAGAGATAAGAGAAAAAGGTGGCTGTCCGTTTCGATAAGAGATATTGTGGGAGGCGCAGTTATGGTTACATCCACCGCTGAGGCGTCACCAGTTCCCTCATTCGAGATCGATATCGATAGACGGTTCAGCTCATCCGGTCTAAATAATGTGACACTAGATGAAACCGCTATTTCCACCCTGCCCAGCAGCAGAACAGGAACGGCCAGATTAACAGGCTCAGCCTTCTGGTACTGCCCCCCCTTCACCAGAAGATAGTCCAACTCCAAATCCAAAAAGTAACGCCCAACCACGGCATCATCATCCACATCAAAGACAAATTCGAAGACCCCAACCTGCCCCGGTTGAACCGCGACACCGTAGGTGCTGGAGACTATGTTTCCCTCGAACTCCCTGCTGAACGGCGTTTGCAGATGTAGAGTTCCACGCAGACCTGTGACCACATTTTCACCCAGATTCTGCACTTTAACGCTAAAAGTTACCCCGTTGTCTCCTGGTCCGACCTCCAGTGGGCTTCCAGCAGCACCCCAAAAGCTCTCAGCAACCTTGAAGAGCACTCGTTCCGCCTCGACGTTGAATCCTAAACTACGACTGGTGGATCGAATGTTCCCATATGCATCTGTATATGCCACCGATAGACTGAGCTGCACCAGTGAGCCGGCGGCGGTGGATGAAACTTGAACCGTTACGGATGCTTCGGCAACCTCTCCGGGTTTTATCTTGTTGAAGTATAGACGGTTTTCAGCCTCTGCAAGAATCAGTCCTGAAGGGACTGTAAATATTACTTCTACTCCGGTTGCTGTGGCGGTGCCTGTATTTTTGAACTGGAGGTTTATGGTGTTAGTTTCTCCAGGTGTGAGAGTCACGGTCTCCGTCGATACTGCTAGGTTAACTTTACCTAGGAGGAATACCGTTACAGCTAGGTCTTCCGGTGAGCCTTCTATCAGGTCTGAGCCGACCCTCATCTTATAGTTCAGATCAAGGCTGAAGCTGTGGCTTCCTATCGCCGCGTCTTCAGCAACATTCAGGGTGAAGGTGAATATCCCGGTCTTGCCTTGAAGTATCTGATCGCTGAAGTACACTACAACTGTGCTGCCGCCGGTGCTGTTGGAGAAAGAGTCTGATAAGTTCAAGGTTGCTGTTAAATCCTCTATGGTGTTGCTCACTCCGTTTCTAATTGTTACTTGAAGGGGGATGCCGACGTCTCCAGGCCCTACTTCGGGGGTAGTTGCTGAAGTACCCCAGTTTACATTCACAACCTTGAAGTCTGTAATCAGAATAGTCAGTTCATAAACCCCGGAGCCGAAGAACCTAATTCCCTTGACTTTGATAAAGTGGAAACCTGTTACTTCAGCTTTAAGCTGTATGCTTTCATCGAGGTAATTAGGCTGCTCCGACGAGCCTAGTAGGTTCTCATCCGGATCGTACAGGAACATATCGTAATTTGAACCATCAGGAACATTCAGCCTCAGACTCACGGTCTGCCCTTTCAGCAGTTCTATCTTGAAGAAGTGTTCTCCCGATGTGAGGGTGTAGCTTTGGCGGCCGGATGTAGCTTCGAGCGCTGAGTCAAATTTGCTCCCCGGATTAGCTGCGTCAGCGGGCTGAAGGGTGCCTATTGGCAGCAGGGCTGTTATGAGAAGTGTTGTGATAAGTATGGTTAGAGTTCTTTTCAAACCTTATTCTACCTCCTTTTAGTTTGCGGGTTCTTCCTCCCGCTCTATAAGGCCATCTCGGAGGTATATTACTCGACGGGTACGCTCATAGACTTCACGGTTGTGTGTGATCAGAATGAAGGTTGTGCCGGTAGTCTCATTCAACTCCTTTAGAAGGTTGACCAACGCATCTGTATTCTTTGTGTCAAGATTACCTGTCGGCTCATCTCCCAGTATAAGCTCCGGGTCACTCACCAACGCCCGTGCGACTGCAACACGCTGCTGCTCCCCTCCACTGAGCTGTAACGGTGTATTGAGCGCCTTCCTCAGCAGGCCGACCTTCTCCAGCATATCCAGTGCACGCTCTTCACGCTCTTCGCGCCTTACACCTTGATTGATCAAGGGTAGCTGCACATTCATCAGAGACGTCATGCGGGGTATGAGGTTGAACGATTGGAAGATGAAGCCTATCTTCTTATTTCTTAAACTGGATAGCTGCTTATCGTTCAGCATCGAAGTGTCCACCCCGTCGATGAAGACCTTTCCTGAAGTGGGAACGTCAAGAGTACCGATAAGGTTCAGGAGAGTCGATTTGCCGCTTCCTGAGGGCCCTACAATTGATGTAAACTCTCCCCTCTCCACCTTTAGGCTCACATCTCTCAAAGCTATAGTAGTGACCGCTGTTCCGTCATAGACTTTCCGCACGTTACTTAATTCTACTGTAACCGCAACTCCGCTCATATTCATTACTCTCCTATTCTCACCTAACATACTCCACCTTTGTCCTCTCCTTGGGAGGACGGATCCTAACTACTAAAGTGCCTGACAGATAGCTCGTCAACCTCTGCCTCCTATCTCTGCCTTCAGGGATCAGTATACCAATAATCAGATCTAGCCAGAGTAAAAACGACTTACCCACGCTCTCCAAAATCACATTAGCCGGTTTAGCTACATTACCCTCGAGATCGGCGACCTTCAGACCAAGAATCTTCTTCCCTACCGACTGATTCCATAAACTCTCCGTAAAACTCCAATAAATAAATTGGGTAAACCCAAGAATCGGGCCGACGAACCACGGTCTGAAAATAGTAAAGAGCGGAGAAAAAAGATGTGGAAAAAAGAACTCTCTGCGAAACGGATAATCTGCATACACAGGCGGACCAAAAGTGACAAACAAAAGAGTTTGCATAACAATCACGATGATTACCACTATCGATAAGTCAATAAGCCAAGCTGCGAATCTTTCTCTCCAATCTGCAAGATATATCTTCCTAGTTTCATTTGAGGAACCCATCTAAATCATTCTCAACCCGAAGTGGTGATTCATCGTTCTTTATCTGAAGCCGCTGCTTCCGGTATAGTTTTGTAATAGCAACTATTTTTCTCTGCATCTTAGTCACCTAATGTGGGTTTAATGGATAAAATAAACTTATTTGACGGCGATTGTTTTGACAAGAAAAGTTTCTTATTCAAAATTGAAAGATTTGAATACCGCCCATTATCACGAACATAAGGCTCTCAAAGAACGTTGAAGTAAAGACCACCATAAATGACTGAACGCTAGTTAATCTACAGAAATCTCGCATACCCAGAAATAATAAGGCGAATCTCCAAATAAATAGAAGCGAGCTTAACTGCGTCAGTCCAATGCGTAGAGGTTCTTCGATGAAGGGTATCTCGATCAGGGAGGGTAACTCCCCGAATCCAATATCTAGAAGGCTGATGGCGTTTAACGGAATGTATGGCAAGGATGCCATGGCTACCACCAGCCCTACTGACTTGACGCTGCCTTTTGAATGGTAGACCAATCGTTGGAAGATATAAGCAAAGATCGTAAACGCAATTAACTGAATAGAAAGATTAGGCAATATGCTCCGATTTGTTACAATGACGCTTCCGAATAATGCAAGAAGCACTGTGATAGCGCTCAGTGTGTATGCTCCAAAATTTTCGTCTGCTTCGTCAAACGCGTGTACAGGGTTGAATACTAGCCTGAAAAGATAGGTAAGATAATTTTTGAAGATCTTTGGGATCTCTCTCCTCTTAACCTCAGGTAAAGACGGTGCCGCAACCAGTTCCTTTGCATTCTTTAACAACATATACGCAATCTGTCCCTCCTTTTTGAGGATGTACCGATTCTGTTCATCCTGCTCAACAAGTTGCACAAGTTTTTTCAGATGATGATTCAAGCTTCCTGTCTTTAGGTTGAACTTCTTTAGAAGAGTAGTATAAGACTGGGGCCCTGATTCTGCAAGTAAGAGTACTATACTGCGTCGAACATCATTATCGAGGGCGGAAAAGATTGCTTCAAACCTATCTTGGGACAAGGTTGATCATCCTAATGATTCGTGATTCACCTTTATCGGAATGCCCCCTAGCTCCGCGATGCCTCCGTTTACCAAGCTTTTGGCGACCCTTTTCAAAGGTTCGTTAGGTAGATATAATAGCTTTATTAGAAACATCTAGATCATCAACTCAACTCCCTGAATGAGATAATCGACACATGCTCCTAACTATAGAGCTTTCTTATCTTGAAAAAACTCTCCGAGGTACTATCAGCATGTTTATACATAATTCAAAGAGACTTTGGTGATTATGAGCTGGGTTGAGACTGCTGACCGATATAGCAAGATGATCGAAGAGCATCTGAAAGAATACTTCTACAGCCTTAACCTCGAAGCAGAACGGTACCATCCGTTTATCCGTAAAACCTATGATAACCTCGCTGAGTACACTCTGAGGAGAGGCAAGCGACTTGCGTCGACATACACCCTTATCACATATTCAGGCTACCGAGGCGGTGTAGACAAAGCCATACTTAGGGCCTGCTCAGGAATAGAACTGTACCGACACAGTATACTTCTGCACGACGATCTTGTTGACAAAGAGGAGCTTAGACGTGGCGGAAAGGTGTTTCACAGCCTATTCGACGGGTACGATGAAAGGCTTGGAGACGGCGTCGCTGTATTCACAGGCAACATAGCTTATACTTTGGCTGTACAGAAGCTCTTCTCATCAGGGTTTGAAAAAAGCAGATTAGCAAGGGCGGTGATGCTGCTGAATGCGGGTTTTCTCAGTGTAAACGAGTCGCAAATACTCGACCTTTTGTTCGAGTACACTGAACCAGATGTCAAAGAATGGTACACCATGGCTTCAAAGAGAGCTGCGTCCCTATTCAAAACAACGATTCTAATAGGCGCAGTGCTAGGTGATGCTCCTGAAGACGATATACTTGTCCTAACGGAAGCGGCTGAAAACATAGGCTACTCTTTTGATATACAGGACGACATCATCGACACCTTCGCGTCTAGAGATCAGTATGGCCGAGAGCCTGCTGGTGATATAGTGCGAGGGAAGAAGCCTCTGCATATAGTGTACGCTCTTAAGATGGCAGATGATAACACGTTAGCTCTACTTAGAGAGGTCAGATCTAAGCGCAGAATATCCGAAGATGAGCTCGAAACTATCCGCCGGGGTCTAAGAAGTTGCGGGGCTCTTGACGCTGCGAAGGAGAAGTCAAGGTTACACGCGCAGAAAGCGAGTGAACAGATAGAACAGGCGAGGATGACGGACGAAGCGAAAGAGTTCTTCAAATCACTATTGACGTTCGTTAAGGACAGTTTAGATTGGTACAAATAGATGCAATATATCATTAGATAATGCATGATGACCGAGGGTTTCCAGACCAGAATACTTGCACTGCAGATGGGGCAGGATGATCCCAAGA
>JARPAQ010000111.1 GCA_029460375.1 Nitrososphaerota archaeon
AACCACCTCAATGATAGCGTGCTGCGTCCACCACCTAACTGATGTTCTACCGATTTTCGGCCTATCTGCAGCTGCAGTATTCTTGACTGAATATCAGCCTGTTTTTATGGCTCTAGGAGTGCTCTCGAATCTCGTCGGAATCACGGTTATGCTGACGGTGATGCAGCAACATAATCTGGTCAGTGGGAAGGGCATCTCTCAGAATATTTTCAGGTATGATATGAAACGGGTCAGAAACACAGCCATAGCCTCATCGATCATTATCATGCTCGGCATCACCATATCAACGATCGCTCCTTTCACTGAAACCTCAACTGAAATGGGTGTAGCGCAAGATGCAGGCTTAGAGCCCATAGTGAATGAGCAGAACGGCGTCTCTTTCCAGATAACACCGACAGACTTCAGCGACGGCAGATCTGTAGCCTTTGAAATACAGATCGACACACATCAAGGATCTCTAGATTTCGATCTTATAGGCGTATCGATACTTGAAACTTCGGATGGAAGAAGGTTCACCGCATTGAGTTGGGAAGGTTCTCCGCCAAGCGGCCACCATAGATCCGGGATACTTACCTTCCCCAGTGTTGGTGAGACGGGGTTTCTAAAACTTATCATTCGAAATGTCTACGAAGTCCCTGAAAGAATATTCGTTTGGGACCTTCAATCCTCTGGAAGGGCTGAAGCTGTGTCTTCTATTCCTATTTATGATAACTATGTGTTGGGTGGAACCCTTGCGGCTGTCTTTTTGACCGTAGTCTTAATGAACTTCGCACCCCGAAATGTGAAGCAGTCAGCAAAGTATGAGAAGCTGCTACAGGATAAATATAGGAATATCAGAGAAACGAACGATTAGAGTAGGGAGCCTTGCGAATAAAACCTAAATGGGTTGGAATACATTACAAATGCGGTTGGCAAAAAATTAAATTGAAGATTGCTGCTCTGTTGTTAGCCGGCCTATTTTTTTCCCAAGTTACACCTACTGTTCAAGCTTTCTATGGAGATATAGATGATCTGCGTGAAGAGGTGGCACCATCTGCGGGTGTCTCTATCCCTGTTGAGTGGGGTGACCTTCCTAAGAAGCTAAGGATGCTAGGGGTTATCAACCTGACACTTTTGAATGAAAGCTTATCTGAAATTCGAGGATATGATCTAACTGCGGATGAGCGGTCATTATTTTACGGGAATTCTACAGGATTCATACACCTAGATTCAGAGGGTAAGATATTTCTCATGTATGTATTCTGGGCTCTCGGACTAGCCAACAACAATACAATCCTGAATCAGCATGCCCACATGTTTCAAAACTACACCTCTCCAGTAGGTCAAGCAAAGTACGGGAGCATTGAGATTCTAAGATTAACTGCTGAACAGCAGGCATTGGTAGAGGATGTCGCTTTGAATAGTTATAGACCTTGTTGCAACGTTCCTACCGCGGTTACAGACTGTAGCCACGGATTCGCAGCTCTAGGTCTAGTGGAATTCCTAGCATTCAAAGGGATGGCTAGAGAAGACATCTTTAGAAACCTACTGCTATTCAACTCATACTGGTTCACAGATCAGTACGTCGACATAGCTCTATTCCTAGAAGAACAGGGGCAGAGCTGGAAGCAGGTAAATTCAACTCAGATTCTGGGATACAGCTATTCTAGTCTGGAAGCGTTCCAGACCATAAAGAAGTATCTGGTAGAGAGTAACTTATATGATCCCCTATCAGAGAAGTATCTTCTAGATCCTCTCTCAAGATACTGGCAACCAATATTAATTCTGTTGACTACCATATTTGCTATTTCGACAGTAATGCTGGCGTGGTTTCTCTGGAGAAGATGGACTCCTGATGAAGAATATGTGGACAGCGAAGGAACCGCCGATGAAGATAGTGAAGTGCAATCAAGCAGAATTCATTTATGATTATTCAAAAGAGCCTAGTTGCTCACTCTTATTGTAGATATGCACGTCGGAGCGTTTTCTTCAGTGGACAGTATTCCTGAGCCGCGTAGCCCATCCACCTCGAACTCTACACGGTACTGCTGGGTCTTCGGTAGGTAAAAGTCCAACCAACCTTTATCGGTCGTCGCCCGGATACCAGAGATCTCATAGGTTCCATCTAAGGATTTAATGGTATACTTGACTTGTTTTGATTTGAACTGTGCATCGCAGGTTGCAGGGCTATGATAGTAGCATTCATGGGTGTAATCAGCATATAACCCTACTGAGAGATAAAACAAGTCCTCCTCCGCCGTAACCGATGTCTGGTAGATGAGTAAACTAGCGAAACCTACTAACGCCATTATGATAACTAAAACAGCTACTACACGACGCCTTCCTGACGGTGCTACCACCACTTCTTTGCTGATATCGGGATGATCGTTTTCAACCATTATGCCCAACCATAAACCTGTGTACAAGAATGCTAAAAGAGCTTCTATTCAGCTATTAGAAAAATAACCGCATATTGCTTATCTTATTGAAAGTAAGTTGTCGAGATACTTTTGCTGAAGAGCTCGCTCAGACTTTTTTCTCTTTCGAAAAGACAATGTTACAGAAAAGTTCGCATAGATGGTGGAATTTAGGTATGAAAATAAAAACTACCCTCAAGTTTTTACCACAAGATATTAGTCTCAAACCATTTCAAACGGCATAGGAATTTAGTGTTGAGATCTGAATTAGGGCTTACTAGCAAATTAGAAATCAAATCCTGCTGAGCATTTTACCTTTGTTAAATCAAGGTTATTTCTCTAGATTCTTTACGATTATATAGGGGGTTTGATGATACTAAACGGGGCCTTTTGAAGAAATACGAATCCAATTCGGTCTTCGAGCTGATGGAGAAGATCAAAGGCTATACCGATAAAATCGAAGATGCTTTAAAGAAGGAGTTGGCGCACTACTCTTGGTCATGCTTCTACGACCCGATGTGTTACGCTATAGAGGGTGGGAAACGTGTCCGCCCCTTAATACTCACATTATCTGTAGAATCAGTTGGAAACGGTAGGGAAGATCCTGCTTCAGCCGCGGTCGCTGTTGAACTGCTCCATACTGAGTCGATTATTCACGACGACATCATTGATCAGGATATATCTAGACGTGAACGTATGGCGTTTCACGTAAAGTACGGTTACAGCGCTTCAGTACTATCAGCCGACTTTGTATTCGGCATGATACTTGACATAGCTTCTAGATATAGTAACCCCGCCGTCGCCCGTGAGCTTTCATCAGCCGCGCTCAGGATGTGTGAAGGCGAGTTTAGAGAGCTGAAGATAGATCCAGGCAACTACCGAATAGGGTGGGAGGAGTATGTGAGCATATTATCTCAGAAGACCGCGTCTTTGTTCCAGACTTCAGCCAAGATAGGGGCCATAATCGGTGGAGGCGATGGGGCGCAGGTTAACGCCCTTTCGAACTATGGTCTTCATCTTGGGATAGCGTATCAGATTCAGGATGATTTTCTAGACTGGGGTGACGACGGTAAGATAACTAAGGCTCTTGAGATAAACCGGGCTTACCGGGATGTTCCCACCTACCTGAAGAAGATGTCAAGGCTGTACGCTGACAAAGCCAAGAAGGATCTGAACTTGCTTCCAGAGTCTCCTGCGAAGCGTTATCTATTCGAACTTGCCGACTTTACAGTTTCAAGGCCTATCTGATCCTAGACTATTCCTAATGCTGCTACGGCCAATCTTGCGAACTCGTAAATCGGCGCGGGGTAGATACCTGTAACAACTATTATCACCATAGCTGACAGAAGGACCGTGTTGAACGCTATAGGCTCATGCACTCTTGACACTGTCTCTCCTTCATCGATATACATCCTCTTAATTATCCAAGCGTAGTATCCGAGTGAAAAGGCGCTGTTCAGCACACCAGCTACAGCCAGCCATGTGTAACCACCATCTATAGCGGCTGTGAATAGTACAAGTTTGCTCCAGAAGCCGTTGAGAGGCGGTACGCCGGCAAGAGCGAGGAGGGAGATTGTGAATGTGAATGCAGTTATAGGCATCCTAACGCCGAGCCCGTTGTATGAGTCGAGGTGTGTTCGACCTATCTTCTTGGCGACTACCGCTGCGGCTAGGAATGCTCCTGTCTGCATGACTGCGTGGGTGAACACGTGGAATAGGACTCCTATGAGTCCCAGCTCTGTCTGGAGAGCCACTGTCAGCCCTATGAGTATGTAGCCTGCTTGAGCTATGCTTGAATATGCAAGCAGCCTTGTGATGGTCTTCTGAGTCAGCGCCGCTACGTTTCCCAGCGTCATAGTGATCAGCGCGAGGAACGCGAATGTCAGCCCCCAGTTCAGTTGAAGCACTGGCAGCGCAATGACGAATACTCTTATAGCTACCACAAAGGCAGCCTTCTTGGTTCCAGCTGAAAGTAGGGCACTTATGGTGGTGGGTGCTCCTTCATATGCGTCAGGTATCCACATGTGGAAAGGTACTATCGACATCTTCAACCCGAAGCCGGCTATGAGGAGCAGCATAGCGAGGAGGGCGACGGGGTAAAGCCCGGTGGTTATTGTGGACGTTGCTTCAGCTATCTGGAAGAGGTTGGTTGAGCCTGTCAGTCCGTATATGAGTGATATGCCGTACAGGATGGTTCCGGATGATAATGCACCCATTATGAAGAATTTTAGCGCGCCTTCATTTGACTTGGAGTCTTTTTTTCTGAAGCCTGTGAGGATGTATGTCGGTATGCTCATCAGCTCCCAAGCTACGGCTATCATGATGAGGTCTACTGAGAATGCCAGTAGAGACATACCGAGGGCTGAGAAGAGTAGGAGAGAGTAGTATACCGGCTCGTTCGGCTCGCCCCGCATATAGTTGAGCGAAGATACTGCGACAAGAAGAGCGACTATGAGTACGGCTAGGGCGAAGAAGAGCCCCATAAGGTCGTTTCGGAAGAGTCCGCTGGATGATGCTGTGAGGTCTAAGGGTGAGGTGAGGGGTTGATAAATCACCAGCAGAATAGCTAGAAGTAGAGTGGCTACGGCTAGGTGGCCGGAGAATTTTCCTCTCATCTCTCCTTTAAAGATGCCTTCCAGCATGGGTGTGAAGAGGGCTACGGCGCCCAGAAGCACCATAAGTATCAGCGGGGTATCCATTCTCTCATCATCCTCCCAACCGTATCAGATTCTCTGCGAAGAGGTTGGTCAAGTTCAATATAACCCACGGGAATATCAGGAGGAGAATCAGCGGCACCAGATAGATGGATAGATGTAGGGCTGAGAATCTCGACATATCGTGCACACCACTCCCGTTCTTCATAGGTGTCATAACGGTCTTCCGGATCATCCAGAGGAAGTATGCGGCCGTTATCACGGGCACCAGCACCGCCGCGGCCAGCCCAATGTTGGAAGATATAGCTCCCACTATGATCATATACTCGCTGAGAAAGTTCGCGAACATGGGGATACCCATACCCGCCATCGAGCCCAGCATAAGGAGAACGGCGGTAGTGGGCATCCTGTTCATCAGACCCTTCAAAAGAGGGATTTCACGTGTCCCCGCCTGCTTGTGAATATACCCGGAGAGCATAAAGAGGAGGCCTATGGCCGACGCGTGGTTGAACATCTGGAAGATGGCGCCCGAGACGCCGTAGAGGTTAAACGTGTAGACGCCGAGGAGGACGAAGCCCATATGGTTTATGCTCGTTAGGGCTATCATACGCTTCAGATCCGTCTGCTTCATCGCGACGATGGCTCCGTAAAACATGGTGATCAGACCTATCGACATAAAGACCCAACCATAGGTCAGCGAGGCGTCGGGGAAGAGGCTGAGGTTGACACGGATGAACCCGTATCCACCCATCTTAAGGAGCACCCCGGCGAGGAAGACCGATATAGGCGCGGGGGCTTCGACGTGAGCGTCTGGAAGCCACGTGTGAAACGGTACGACCGGGAGCTTCACCCCGAAGCCGACGAAGGTGGCTATAGATGCTAGGGTCTGAAGCCAGAAGGGTATATTGACAAGGGCTAGCGCCTGCATGTTGAAGGTGGGGGCTGCGAATATGTATAGCGCTAGGAAGCCGAGGAGCATTACGAGGCTCCCGGTGTATGTGAAGAGGAAGAACTTCATAGCCGCGTACTTTCTTCTTGGACCACCCCAGATGCCGATGAAGAAGAACATAGGTATGAGCACGATCTCCCAGAATACGTAGAAGAGTATGAGGTTCAGTGAAGTGAAGACCCCTAGCACGCTCCCTTCGAAGAAGAGAACCAAGGCGTAGTACAACGGCTGCCTAGTCTTTATCAGATCCCAAGAGCCAAGTACGACCAAGACGGTGAGGAAGGCCGATATGAGGACTAGGGGGGCGCCCAGCCCGTCTAAGCCAAGATGGTACTCTACCCCTTGAAAGGTAGGTATCCACTGCCAAGGCCCTTCTTGGAAGCTCATCTCCGCACCCGTGCCGCTGAACAGTATGGAGGTGTATGAGAATATGGCGAGGCTGAGGACCGCTATGGAGACTAGGAGTGCGAAGATCTTTACTCCTCTTTCGCTGTACCGCCCTAGGATGTATGAGAGGGGGGCTGCGACTATAGGGATGAATATCATCAGCGAAAGTATAGGTATCGCCATTTATCGATCCACCTAGACTCCGAATATCAGCATGTAGAAGAGGAAAAGGGCTAGAATCACCGCGCCAACTATGTATGCGAAGGCGTACTCCTCTGTTACGCCGGTCTGAATTCGCCGAGCGATTCTTGAGAGAACTTGACCCGCGGAGGCTATACCGTTAGCTATGCCGTCTATCACATACTCATCGAACCTTCGACCTATATCGGAGAAGACTACAGATATCTTTGGAACCATTTCGTTAAAGAGCGTATCGATGGGTCTCTCGATGAACCTAACTGTTGGTCTCCTCATAGAGAGAAACCCCTGCGGGACCCTTTCGTTCAGAAGTCGATCCATCGGTTTCTCAACGGAGTTAGCCACCGGCCCTCTTGTCGACATAGTTCCGCCGATAAACACTCTGTTGTAGAAGCGATCTATGTGCCAACGGTTCCAGAGAAACCGGTGGAGAAACCCTAGACTCCTGTAGCTGCTTACAATCTTACCGGGATCCAGATTCTTCTTTATGTAAAGCCGATAAGCCGGATAGGCTCCCAGCAAGAACATCCCGACAGAGACGACGGGGAGGATGTAGTGCACCGCCGGACTAACCCCGCCGACTGCTACGTGCTCATTCGTCAATTCCAAGATTTCTTCGAAGGGACCGCCGAATATCTTCTCTAGGAAGCCGCTGAACCACGGCCCGATCACACCAAGCCCTACGGTCATTACCGCCAGAATCCCGTAGGGAAGCCACATGATGTAGCTCGGCTCACCCGAGTGGTGACTCGAATTATGACTCACTTCCTTCTCCACCTTGTGCTCATCACCTCCTTTGTGGAAGATCAGCCCCATCAGGCGTACGCTGTAGAACGCAGTGATGCTCACCGTGATCAGCGCCAAGGCAAAGATCCAGTACGCGTTGGCTTCGAGGGCGGATAAGAGGATGCCGTCTTTGCTCCAGAAACCGGAGAGGGGAGGAACTCCCGACAGGGAGAGAGCGGCCACCCACATGAATATCCACGTGCGAGGCATAAGTTTCCTGCTTAGGCTCATCTTCATCATATATATTGAATCAGCGGAGTGTATGACTGCTCCTGCACCGAGAAAGAGGGCCGCCTTAAAGATGGC
>JARPAQ010000112.1 GCA_029460375.1 Nitrososphaerota archaeon
CTGCCAGTCAAAGCCATAAGCGTATGATTTATCGCTGAAACCGTCATTACCACATGATAGCTGTTCACTTCACCCATAGAACCGATCCTGAAGATTTTACCCTTAAACGCACCGAAGCCGCCAGCTATAACCACCCTGTACTGCTGGTCAAGCGTTCCTCTGAACTGCTTATCATCAACACCCGACGGGTAATTAACAGCTACAACCGTGTTGGATCTCACCTCCTCCTTCGCGAAGAGTTCGAGCCCCATAGCTTCGAAGGCTGAGTAGAACGCTTCAGCACAGACCCCATGTCGTTTCACACTCTGCTGCAGACCCTCTTCAAGAACTATGCTTAGAGCCTCGTCCAACGCATGGTAGAGAGGCAGCGCAGGTGTAAAGGGCGTCTGGCCCATCTCCGCATACTTAAGCTGCCTAGCGATGTTAAAGTAAAGACTCTTAGGAGGATTGTTGACTATGTACTTCTTCGCCTTCTCGCTGAGAGACACTAAAGCCAGACCCGGTGGAGCTGCAAGACACTTCTGACTTCCGGTTGCAACAATATCTGCACCTATCTTATCCATTGGGATATCATCTCCACCTAGGTTCGAAACAGCATCCAAGATCAAAAAGCTACCGTACTTCGCCGCCAACTCCCCAGCTTCCTTCAACCATTTGAACCTCGTTCCAGTCGAAGTCTCATTAGTAACGATTACCAGAGCCTTTACATCCCGATTCTTCTCAAACGCCTCCTCGAGCTGATCAATCCTAGGAACATCACCGAAGGGCGCCTCAACCTTTATTGCTTCTCCACCAGCGCCTTCAACAAGCACCGCAGCCCTCTCACCAAACTCACCGTAGACAGTTACGACCGCTTTGTCACCGTTTCTCACGATGTTGGTCACCGCGGCTTCAACACCGCCAGTACCGGATGATGTTAAGACTAGGACATCTCCAGAAGTCTGAAAGACCTGCTTCGCCTTTTCGATCACGCTCTTCATAAGGGTGCTGAATTCGGGGGTTCTATGCCCCATAACAGGTGTCAGCATAGCGTTCATAACGCGATCAGGTACGTTCGTAGGACCTGGAAGCATGATCAGTTTTCTAAGATTCATCCCAGTAAAGCCCCAATCAGAGGCATATTGTAAACTTTGCTGTTATTAAATGGTTTAGACTTGATATATGCCTGTTTAGCAAAACATTTCAAGACGATTGTAGACAACGTCTAGCAGGAAGATGTGGATTGTTAAAGAGAGGGCTCTTCGTAGGTAGATTCCAGCCGTTTCACAACGGTCATTTAGAAGCTGTCAGATATATTCTAGAGCGTGTGGAAGAACTTATACTTGTAGTGGGAAGCGCGCAGCACAGCCACGAAATCATGAATCCCTTCACCGCAGGAGAGCGTGTATCTATGGTGCAGCTGGCTTTGAAAGATACGAAGATAGATCCTGCAAGATACCTTATAGTACCTGTA
The DNA here is from genome assembly GCA_029460375.1 of Nitrososphaerota archaeon. Lineage (GTDB taxonomy): Archaea > Thermoproteota > Nitrososphaeria > Nitrososphaerales > JACPRH01 > JARPAQ01. Next base: position 1,454 of record JARPAQ010000112.1, read on the forward strand.
CCCGATGTCGCAATGCATTCCACATGGTTTTCAGAGCTTCAAGCCTATGTCCCGAGCTTTGATGCTGTATTCTCCAACGAGCCCCTAACACGCCGTCTGGTGAAGGAAGCCGGCTGCAGAGTAGAGTATGTCCCGCTCTTCCGGCGTGAGATTTACTGGGCGACTGAGATAAGGAAGAGGATGCTGTCGGGTGGAGACTGGACTGAACTTGTTCCCAAGAGTGTAGCAGATTTCATAAAGAGTCGGGATGGGGTTAAAAGGATTGTCGAATTGGAGCAGAGAGATATAATGAATCATGGTTGACACGGGACGTAGATGCGAACTTCTTTAATAATACAGCAAGTCCTCCAAGTACGAACAGAATTTGAGTGATGGCTCATTCTTCGAGGTGGACGGCTCTTTCGGAGAAGGTGGAGGCCAGATACTTCGGACTACCATAACCCTTTCATCGATCCTGAATAAGCCTGTTAAAGTCAAGAACATAAGAGCTAAACGGAACAACCCGGGCCTGAGACCTCAGCACGTAGCAGCCGTGAGGGTTCTTGCAGACATGTGTGGAGCAGAAGTTGAGAACCTCAATATAGGTGAAAGCTGGGTAACCTTCAAACCCGGAGAAAAACCAGAGCCTTCGCTGAAATTTGATATAGGAACAGCCGGCAGCACCACCCTCCTAATGATGGCGACGATACCGGCAGCCAGTCTAAACGGAGTCGGGTGCGATCTCGAGCTTATCGGCGGCACAGATGTCAAATGGAGCCCCACTTTAGATTACTTTCGGTACGTGGCGCTACCTGCATACCGGTTGGTGGGCATAGACTGCACTGTAGATGTCGTAAGACGAGGATACTACCCTCAAGGAGGAGGTATAGTGAAGGTTCAGACAAAGCCTTCAAAGAAGTTGACTTCTATAAACACAGTTTCAAAAGAACCTCTTCCACCGTCTGCTATAAGCATATGCTCAAATCTTCCAAGAAGCGTAGCGGAGAGGCAGATGAGCTCGGCGCTCAACTATCTTTTTGAGCAAGACATCAGTTGGAGTGATATGAAGATAAATGTGGAAGACGCTGTATCACCCGGATCTTCGATAGTGTTGTACTCTGTTGGAGATGAAGGGCCTTTCTTAGGGGCGGATTCGATTGGTGAGAGAGGGAAGCCGGCTGAGAAGGTGGGTAAGCAGGTCTCTCAGAACTTCATGAAGGAATATTCTTCCGGCGCTCCGATTGATATGCATATGGGGGATATACTTGTCACCCCTCTATTCCTTGCTGAAGGTGAATCGAAATTCAGAGTGTCAACCGTGACTCAGCATATGATGACTGATCTCCATGTGGCAAGCATCCTTACTGGGCGAGGTTACAAGCTTGAGGAGCATAAGGATGGAACCGCCACTGTGACCATCGGCTCGGAGTAGAATATCGTTTTTAGGCGGGATAAGGTTATTAAGTGACAGAATCTCATCGTGAAGTGGAATACCCCGTTCGAAATGGAGGAATGTTGAAATGTCAAGTTACATGCCGGGAGCTACTGCTGTAGGTATATCCTATAAGGGCGGAGTTGTTGTAGCTGCCGAGAAGCGGATATCATACGGCACATATATTGTAAGCAAAACAGGTAGGAAGGTCTTCAAGATAGCTGATAAAGTCGGTGCAGCGTGTGCCGGTCTAATTGGCGATATGCAGATCTTGATGCGTGAGGTTTCGTCTTACGTGAAGATCCGTGAACTTGAAACCAGAAGGTCTCTACCCCCTAACTCCGTGGCTAAACTTCTGTCCGTCATTATGTTTGAGAGGCGCTTCGCACCATTTATCACTCAGATAGTGATAGGCGGAATAAATGGTAAGCCCTCTGTATATGTTCTTGACCCGTTGGGTTCAGTCATCCCCGATAAGTACGCTTCAGTAGGATCCGGAGCCGAGATAGCTATAGGTATCATAGATGCTGAATACACTGATGATATGAGTGAAGAGGATGCGAAGAACTTGGCGGTGAAGTCTATCAGATCCGCTGTTCAACGAGATGCTGCCAGCGGTGACGGTGTCGATGTTATGGTCATAACAGACAACGGAGTTAAGGAAGAGACCATCAAATTTTAGAACAGAATGACTGCGACGGAAGATCTTCAACCATACCCCGCGAAACTTTACGCCCTACTTAAGAAGCAGGGGTACCACTGGGCAGGAAAACACTCTGCGACCAAGAAGTGCAAATGGCTTCACGAGAGCCTAGTTCACAACCGCCCCTGTTACAAAGAAAAGTTCTACGGTGTAAGATCACACCGATGCCTACAGATGTCACCGGCAGTCCTGAACTGCATGACTTACTGTCTTCACTGCTGGAGAGCTATGCCTGAAGACGTTGGATTAACTTGGGACACTGCCTTCCACGGTGACTGGGATGCAGCTGAAACCATCGTGGAGGGACTGCTTTACGAGCATAAGCGTATACTTTCAGGCTATAAGGCGCAGGTCTTAGACGGAGTAGTGGATGAGGTGAAATACAAAGAAGCGTTGAACCCGAATCAGATAGCTATTAGCCTTTCAGGTGAACCTATGCTATATCCACACCTAGGTGATATGATAAGAATCTTCAAGGATCGAGGATGCACGGTCTTTTTAGTTACAAGCGGTGTCTTACCTAAAGCCCTTGAGTCTCTGAGGGATGGTGACGCTGAGCCGACTAGACTGTATGTTTCACTCACCTCTCCGGATAAGGATGCGTACATGAAGATTAATCGACCCATACGACCCGATTTATGGTCCTTTTTGATGAAGAGCCTCGACTTGTTAAAAGAGTTCAGATGCCCTACAGTCATACGTATAACAGCTATAAATGGTTGGAATATGAGTCGTAAAGACATAGGCGGCTTTGCTGAGCTCATCAAGAGATCAGGCTGTTCAGATATAGAGGTGAAGGGGTATATGCATGTGGGTTTCTCCACAGCGCGGCTTTCTGAAGGGAATATGCCGTGGTTCAACGAAGTCATGGAGTTTTCAGAAAAGCTCTCGGATATTACTGGATACAGAGTAAAAGACTCGGTTACTGCGAGCAGAGTCACCTTACTGTCAAAGTAACTCTTGATTCTTAACGTATTATCGGGTGTTCAACTTCAAATCTTTCTCTTTAGGCTAGAGCACATGGCACCGACACTTTAGGTTTGCAGTCGCAATTCGGAAAGGTTAGCAAGTCTAGCGTTAACTACCATCGTGACTTCATCTCTTCCAATTTGCTGCACCTGCGTAGGTCCAGATAAGCCTCACTATCACTATTATCTCGCATCTAAAGAGCTTGCAGAGACAGTTTCTAAAAAGAAAGGTGAAGTGGTCACAGTCTATAAGATTGGGGATGAGACCTACCGCCTGAGTTTCATTTAGGTTGAGATAGGTTTGAGCATTATAGACAAGCTCGCCTCAGACGTTGGTATAAGAGAAGGCCACCCGAACAGGAAGGCCACTGAACTCTGCGTCGATAAGTCTGAATTGATAAACCTAAACCTCTTTAAGGATAATATGTACAGTATCTCTGTAAAAGTGTAATATATGGTCTACAACCTGACATATGTAGGTAGCTTCCCTCTAAAGAATACGCGTGAGAATATCTTAAGATCCACGCAAGACATACTATCAATACCTGTAGACTACCCCAACTACGTACAGCTCGAAGATATGGCGCACCAATTCCTCCAACCCTTAGCAGAATCAGAATTAGGCATCACGCAGGAGGGAGAAAGGTACAGCCTGACCGGAGAATTAAAAGAGCCAACTGAACCTATCGCAACAGAAGCCCTCAAAGTCCTGCTTGAACTCAGGAAGAAGCGTCGTTTCAAGAAGAAGATAAAGGGTGTAAAAGCCTGCATAACCGGCCCCTTTACCCTCTCAAGCAGAATAATGCTTGACACCCCGAACCTTGGTCTTTTAGGTGAAACTGCTCTGTCAGACCCGGTGCTGGTGAGTAAAGTTGCAGAGGTAGTAGCCAAGATAGCTAGTGATTATCGGCAGATGGGCGTGGACTACATAACGTTGGATGAGCCTATACTTTCAGTCATAGTTGGTCTAAAGCTTCTGCTACACCAGCATACAGATGCAGGTATAATTGAGATTATCGATAAAGCTGTAAGCCGTGTAGACGGGCTAAAGGGGATTCACGTCTGCGGACGGATATCTCGAAGACTTGCGGACATGCTTCTGGAGACCAGTCTAGATGTTCTAGACCATGAGTTCAAGGATAGTGAAAGTAATTTCACTGTCTACAGAAGAGAAGACTTTGAGAGGC
>JARPAQ010000113.1 GCA_029460375.1 Nitrososphaerota archaeon
CTCCTACACCCACCGCATATCTCCATATCTGTTATGACGACGCCCTTCGACTTCGGCGGATTCCTCGGCTCGAATTTATGGTTGAAGTATCCGATGGCTGAAGATCCCTCTAAGGTGGCCACCGCTCCAACTATGGCTGCTCCGGCTACGAACTTTCTGCGCGAAGTCTTAGGCTGACCTGATTCTTCACTCATACTCTCAATCTCCTTCATCTGGGGCTGGAATTATCTCAGGCTCCTCACCCGCGGCAAAATGCTTCTCCTGATAACTCTTGGGCACCCAGCCCGCCACCATACTTTTGAACGTAGGCCAATTCTCCTTCCGAACAGCGAAGTAGAAGTGCATAACCACCATAGCTACAAGAGCGAACGTAAGCAGATCGTGAGTTATCCTCACCCAGAAGAACAGCAAGTCAAAGTCAATATTCAACCACCAGATAGGGACGAGCCAACGGTAGTTGGCGCTCAGCATAAAGCCGGTAGCACCTACCAGCAACACCACCGCGGCGAAACCTATGTGAAGCATCTTCTGACCCGGATTATACTTCGGAAACTTGACGTACTCCTTCGAAAGCCCTAGGAAGTTCTTGGCCGTGATATTCTGCGCCCGGAAGTCGGCCCTGCTGGGCAGCTCGCTCCAGAAGACACCTCTTATACCGGTGTCGTAAACGATGTGAAACATCAGCGCGCCTAGAAGTACGAACGCAGCGTATCTGTGGATCTCGAATATCAGCGGAGTGTATACTTCGCCGATTACGGCTGCGGCGAATGCGGACAAGGGTTTAACCCCTAGCAAGTTCAGATCATATATGGTGAGCCCTGTCCATAGTAGCAAAAGTAGGGCTGCGAGGTTCACCCAGTGGTAGGCCCTCTGGACTATGTCGTAGCGCTGTACTCTTTCCTCCATCATGTCAATGCTCCTCCTTGATCGGTGGTCTTATGTGTCTCACGACGAAATGTATTACCACTGCGACTACTCCCCCTACGACTACGAGAAGACCTAGCTCGTCTACGAGACGATCCTGCCAGACGTTTGGCGAGTATAACGCATTGATTAGCGTTTGAAGAACCATCGACTTCGCCTATTGGCTTATGCGAGTGTGTGTTAAAAAACTTTTTCGAATGAAAAGTATCTTACATCAACTCATAGAGCATTGAAGAGAAGAAATAGATAGTCTATATTTTCTCAAAGACTCGGATAAGAGGTACTGTTTAGCTAACTCTACAATCCTTCGGGCAGGTAGTTGTTAGCCTTCAACCATTCCACCTGACCGACCGTGTATCTCCATACGACATCCGCTCGATCATCCTTAAAGTCCCAAGGCGCCACCAAGACTATGTCGTGCTCTCTGACCCACATACGTCTTTTCATCTTCCCCCTTATCCTGGCCATACGCGTCTTCCCGTCGGTACACTGGACTATAAGGTGCTCTCCGCCTGACATCTTCAATACTCGGGCGAGCAGCTCTCCTTCTTCAGGCAGGGTGAGCTTCTTTAGATCCGCTTCATTCAAGACTTTTCGTTTACCTATCTTCGAACCCTCATGTGGATCTCCAGTTCTTACAGATTTAACTCTTTTGATATTTCTAAGCGCGGGGTATGCCTGTTATGCTGTGGATCGTGTAAAGTAGCTCATCGAGTTTATCTTGGCCTGCGAGAGACTTGCTTACAATCTTTATGTCATCTCTGCGTCTACCCAGACCGAGTTCCAAGGCTCGCTTTATTGTACCCTGCTCCCAAACATCTTTGTCAACTACATCCGGCCAGATGCCGAAGCTCTTTATGACACTCAGCCCTACGACATCGTTCGCTATTCTGTCACCGCTAGCTACTATCATATTCGTGTCTCGCACCTCACCTGAATCGTCTTCTTCACCATAAGACACAAGGCTCTTCGTTCCATCCATAACTATGAGATCAGGTTCTACGAGGAGGTTAAGATCCGCAGCCGCCTCCGCAGGGTTTCCACAAGGATGAAAGACTTTTGTGGTGGGGCGCCATTCAGGATCAAACCTACTTTCCTTATGGATTACTCCGACAAAATTCTTCATACTCATAGTGTATCCAGTGACATTGTGGCTCTTTATGACGGGGAGATCTATGAGCCTCTCTGCTTCATAGACCGGCTTGGATATTCGGGTCTCGGTCAACCATTTCCCCCCGGGTATCTTCACGGTAGTGTAATCCATCTCGTCGAGGAACATCACTTCGCCTCCAGCGTCTTCAACCGCCTTCTGTATCCCTTGATCTTTCATAACATCCCTAGTTCTATTATTGATGTTCGAGCAGTCTCCCACTTTGACCTCTGCTGCACCTGCATCCAACAGCATCTCTACAACGGTGCCGACGACAAGGGGGTTTGTTGAAGCCGGGTGAGGGTTGTTGCTGTTCGTGTTCGGCTTCACCAGCACGCTTCTGCCCGTCACATCTATCTTCCCGATTCCACCCAAGAGGTCGACACTGCTTCTCACCATCTGCGGGACATCCTCCGGCCTATCGGTTCCCTGCACCACGCTAACAAGGCTCTTCCCGCCCTCGATGTAGGGATTCTTTAGATCCGGTTTCAGCGTAGTGTTCGTGGTCAGGGGTATGGTTGTTATCTTTCTAGTAATCGTCGTAGTGCCAGTTTCCTTAGGTTTTTCACCGATGTACAGCCAGCTCCCTGTTGCTGAGACGACGATAGCGGCTCCGCCTACGGTTGCTGCCAGATATATCATCCTTCGACGTGAAATCGGCATTGGCCATTAGTGTAATTCTGTACAATAAATATGTTGAGTCGATCGATTACAATTGAGATTTTGTGTTTTACGACCGATTATCGGATTCGATTGGACTTTTATGTGCGGCTTAAGCTTTAAGCACCGCTCCTGAGTTTGCGGATGTGACCATCTTCGCATATCTTAACAGGTATCCTGTCTTGACTTTGGGTTCAGGAGGCCTCCAACCTCGGCGGCGCTTCTCCATCTCATCTTCAGAAATCTTCACGTTCAACGTCCGCTTCTCAAGGTCTATCTGAATATTGTCACCCTCCTTCAGTATAGCAATAGGCCCCCCATCCGCCGCCTCAGGAGATATATGCCCGATACTGATGCCTCTCGTACCTCCAGAGAACCTTCCATCAGTTATCAGCGCCACCGTCCTACCCAGCCCCATACCTACCAGCGCAGCTGTCGGAGCCAGCATCTCAGGCATACCTGGGCCTCCCCGTGGGCCTTCGTATCTGATCACTACTACGTCTCCTGACTTGACTTTACCCTGCGCAATCTTCTCTCCAGCCTCCTCCTGTGACTCGAATATTACAGCTAGGCCCTCGTAATATTTTATATCGGGATCCACTGCTCCTATCTTCAACAGGGCTCCTTCAGGCGCCAAGTTGCCGTAGAGCACCATAATGCCGCCTTGTTCACTGTATGAGTTCTCAAGCCGCCTGATAACCTCTTCATTGTGTATCTTGCTTTCAACTATATTGTCACCTAGGCTCTGCAGAGTCACAGTCTTCAGGCTCAGGTTCAGTGCCCCCGGTCTACGGCTTATCTCCTTAAGTACCGCGGATACTCCTCCGGCTCTATCTACATCTTCTATATGCCACTGTGAAGCTGGGCTGACTTTGCAGATGTGAGGAACCTTCTCCGCTATCTCCTCCACCCTAGAAACAGAGTAGTCCACACCCGCTTCATAGGCCATAGCCAAGAGGTGTAGAACAGTATTTGTCGAGCCACCCATAGCCATATCGAGCGCCACCGCGTTATCCAGTGCTTCACGAGTCACGATGTCCCGAGGCTTAACATCTTCCTGAACAAGCTTCATTATCTGCCGCCCCGCCTTCCTGGCCAACTCCTCGCGTTCAGGTGTATCTGCAAGTACGGTGCCGTTCCCTGGTAAAGCTAGACCTAGAGCTTCGCAGATGCAGTTCATCGAGTTGGCGGTGAATAGCCCTGAGCAGGATCCGCATCCGGGACATCCGTACCTTTCGAGCTCTTCGAGTTCTTCTTTAGAAATGCTTCCCGCTTGGTATGCTCCTACGCCTTCAAAGACTGATATGAGATCCACAACCTTGCCTCCGGGAGTTCGTCCGGCTCTCATGGGGCCGCCGCTCACAAATATGGTGGGTATGTTCACTCTCAATGCACCCATGAGCATACCGGGTCCTATCTTGTCGCAGTTCGGTATGCAGACTATTCCGTCGAAGCGGTGGGCCTCGACCATAGTCTCTACAGAGTCTGCTATGATTTCTCGGCTGGGTAGAGAGTATCTCATCCCCATGTGTCCCATAGTTACGCCGTCGTCTACGCCTATGGTGTTGAACTCGAAGGGGACACCACCTGCCTCGCGAATAGCTTGCTTTACAACTTTGCCGAACTCTTGGAGATGAATGTGGCCTGGGATTATCTCCACATACGAGTTGACTACGCCTATGAAAGGCTTCTTGAAGTCTTCGTCTGTAACGCCTACCGCCCTAAGTAGGCTGCGATGAGGTGACTTCTCTACTCCTTTCTTTATCGTGTCGCTACGCATAGTCCTTCTTATCAGCACTCTTGATATTATGCTTTATAACGTGATTTAATGGTTCTGAAGACCTTAAAAAATAGTGGGGGGTGATTACTTTATTGCTACCTTGGTGCCACCGAGAGGCGCTTTTAATGGGGCGGTTACTAACAGCAGTCCGGACTCGAATTTCGCGTCTACAGCATCCTTATCGATTGCGTGAGCTAACGTGTAACAGGAGTTGTATGTTGCGCCACTCTTCTCAGCTCTTATGC
>JARPAQ010000114.1 GCA_029460375.1 Nitrososphaerota archaeon
TCAAGTATACAGCTCTTCTTAGGAAGTTCAAGGAAATACTCCAGAAACGGAGCCCAATCAGTGTCACAGTGAAGGCGTGGCGTAAATCCATCTCTAACCAATTCCTCAACCGTCATCTTCAAGTAGGGAAAGAAATATTCCAGAAAGAGTCTTTCAGAGAGAAAGGTAGCTGATACTCGTCCGCACGGTATGAACACAAAGTTGCACCCAACGATTCTACTCTGGTTTTCACCCATCTTGACCATATCCTCCCACACCGCCTCACCAGCCTCTTTCAACATTTCTCTTCTTCTAAGAAGATCCTGCGCAATACCCCGCCAAGTTCTCCACATAGAGAACTGAACAAAGGGCGGTCGAACCATACCCCCCCGATAGACCGGTATTCCTCGATCTTCTTCCCAGTGTCTGTAAATTGGTGTAAACGATGTGAATACCTCCTTCTCAATATCTTCGTCGAACTTTCTACCAAGTCTACTCATCAATATAGCGAGCAGACCGTACATCCCCTCCTTAACCGCCACACTATAATCCTCCGGATTCATAACCGGGTAATCTTCAATCCTGTGAGGAAGCTGCTCAGAAAAGTCAACACCGGGGAGCTGAACCTTCGCGGCCTCGAGCTTCGACCATCTGGTTCCCAGTGTCCAAGAAGCATCCACAGCGTCCCAACCACCTAGCTTGTCATAAACCAACTCCATTGCTTCTGATGCCCGCCGTGGGTCTAGAGCAAAATCCGCAAAGTTCATCCCTGTCCAAGTTGCCGCTGCGTACTCAAGCCTAACAGCTATAGGGATTCTGTCGGGTGTACCGCACTGTATGGACTTATGAAGCCTCTCTTTCAATAATGACCTGTTTTGAATCAAACCTGATCTGCTCCCAAAGTTATCCGTAGTATAGATACGCTGGCTATTCCTTTAAGATTTGTAGCAGGAGAATCCAAGAATTAATCCACTCTACCCATGTCGGTTTTTTTAGAGAGCCGCGGTGCCATTCTTACAGCCTTCTCGGGGTGTCCTGAAAATGCCTTGCCTGAAAGAGATTTTATAGTCTTCACGCATTCTTTGAAGAGTTCGTCAGCCATTTCAAGCTCGATGAGAGCATACTGCTTCGCATTGAACCTCTCCCCAACGATACGTAAGCCTCGTCGGGCTTCTTCCAGAACCTTGTCAGGATCTTCACCTTTTCCTATCCTTCGTCTAATTTCTTTAAGGGCTTGGCTTTCATCAAGATCTGCTACGGCTCCTTGTACAGAATACATCTCATCCTGCCTATTCCCCTCGGTGTAATTATAGATATTAAAGGATTTTACGGAATAAATAATAATGTCAGCATAAAACCGAGCCAGCGTAGCACTAAAATAGTTGATGATTCTCACTATTTATGGGACACTTGCCAGATGTAGATGTCTTATTCTTTCAACCAGCGATTGGAAAACAGTACGGAATAATCTCCTTAGGGTTCCTCAGTCTATCCGCCTACCTGCGCAAACATGGCTACGATTCGAGAATAATTGTTCTCGCCGATAGAGATACCGAAGATCTAGTTGCAAAAAAGATGCAGCAATTCAGACCGAGGGTGGCTTGCATCAGCCTTCACTGGTATATTCACTGCTACGAAGCGGTAAAGATAGCTGATGCTGTGAAAAAGGCAAATTCAGAGGTAAAGGTCGTCGCAGGTGGCCATACCTCAACATACTTTAATGGGCAGATATTCGAGTTCACACCGTCAATCGATATGATCATAAAGGGAGATGGTGAAAAACCTCTTCTTGACTATATGGCCACGCAGGATCCTGAGAAGACAGAAAACGCATCATATATGAAAGACGGCACCTTCGTCTCAAAGCCTATTACTTACCGACAGATGACACTTGAAAATCTGAGCGCCGCAAATGAGAATATGAATGAAATGGTGGATGAATGGGACAGATACCTCAAAACAGTCAGAGTTCGAACATCAGCCCCCATCTCGTCGGAAAAGAAAGTTGAAGAAATAGAAACAAAACCCAGCGAATTCTACCTATACGTTGGTAAAGGCTGCAGCTATAACTGCTGCTTCTGCGGCACATCAAAGACCGGGTCCACCAGAATCTTCGCCAGAGGCATATCCATATTCAGACCTTTAGAGGATGTGGTGAAAGACGCGAAGAACCTGAAAGATAACGGGGTTGAAAGCCTCTTTCTAGACTTCGGGCCCTTCACTGCCGAGTCGTATTTTCACAAGTTATTCGATAAGTTGGCGGAGCTCGATGTAGACATTACGTTTCTACCGTGGAACCTACCTTCAAACGAACTTATCTCCAAGGTTGGTGAAAGTTTCAGAAACTTCGAGATACAGATATCGCCTGACAGCGGCTCAGAGAGTCTTCGTGCACGTCTATGCCAAAAGGGATACCACAAGATGTTCTATCCCAACGCTAATCTTGTCAAATCTGTCGAAAAGATAGCTGAAGTAGGCTCTTCACGAGGGGCTCAACTATTCCTCTGGTTCATCTGTGGACTTCCGTTCGAGACTGAGAAGGATTATCAAGAAACGGTCGAGCTGTCGGTTTCGATGAAGAAGCGTTTTCCACAGCTCTTCAAAAGCCCACAGGATCAGCTCAACTGTGTTCCCCTACGTCTTACACCTGGTGCACCCATAGATCTTTTTCCAGAGAAGTTCGGTATGAGGCGGTTGAGAAGCACCTTCAAAGACTACTACGAATACTGCAAAGAGCTCAAGACAGACAAGATAGAGCATCCTCTCGGGCTGGAACGAGAAGACCTCTCCGAAGCAGAAATCATAAAGAGAGCAGTAGACTTCAAAGATGCTGTAGTCAACGCCTAGCAGCAAGAACTTACTTTGCTATCGAAAAGCTTTGTTATGCCAGCTTCTCCCTCAGTATCTCAAGGTTCTTTGGAATATTAGCCGCATCCTCCAAAGTAGGGAAGTACTGTGCATCATCAGGAATCGGGTTTGAAAACGCCACCCCCGGTCTTGTAGGTATCTTGCCTCCCAAGCCTTCGACCCGAGACTGCCAATCCTCAGATAGAGCGAAGTTAAACGCGCGGTCAGCCCATTCTGGGTTTTCACCCCCAGCTACAAGCGCTATGGTGGGTGCGAAACTTGCCATGTAAGGTATGTCAGTAGGCATCTTGTGTGCTACAGGTCTCCCCTGTATATCGAGGTAGTAGGATATGCAGGCCAGTGTTGCGGGTAGGCCAAGGTGGCTGTTGCCTAACCCTATATTCAGAGCCATCTCAGGCATGCATTGGTATGTCGTCGGCTTCATATCTGCTAACCTTGCCACGATATCACTCCACCTCTTCTCACCTATTATTCTGCGGAGGGCGGTTAGGTATGTCAAACCCATCTGTCCTTCAACATTATTAGTTATTTCATGAGCAGCTAACTTGCCTCGCCACTTTTCATCCAACGCCTCGCTCAATGTGTTGGGCGCCTCTTTCTCACTGACGAGATCAGTGTTGTACGCCATTCCCACAGGGGAGAGCGCCATTGCGCACCATGCTCCTTTCGGATCGTAGAACTCTTTGGGGTATGCTTCGTATTCTGGGGAATCGTAGGGTCTGAGTAGACCGCTTAGCTGAAGGTTCAGTATCATCCAGTGGGGGCCGATGATTATATCCGCTGAGCGCTCACCAGCCTCGGTTTCCTTCTTTATATGCTCAAAGACCATCTTAGGATGATCTCGAAATGTGATCAGGTGGAAATGCTCGTCTGCGAATTTGGTCCTCAAAGATATATCGAAGGTGTCCAGTATGAACGAGAAAGATGTGTATACTACAAGTTTAGTCATTACATAATTTGGACTCTGTTGATGCTTATTAATTTTTTCTAGTACTCGAGCTCCATTTCTCCGATTATCTTGAGTATCTTCTTCTCCATACGGACAACTTTGCCAAGATACAGAAGCATCTTCGGCATAGAGCCTCGAAACTTGATCTTGCCTTTAACTACCTCGCTCTGCACCTTCTCTTCGCCTCTAGCTATCTTCGCCCACTTATCATAGGGCGCAGCGAACCTGAACTCTACTTTATCTTCAGGATGACCTTCAGCCGAACTTATCTTCCCATCTTCCACCGTGATTAGGAAGGCCTGATTTCTGTCAACGCATTCTGCAAGTATAGTTGTATTCATCCCGGTCAAGACCTTGGTGAGATCCTGTTCTCTGTTAAGTAATTCACCTGCTTCCTTGAAGAACTCTTCAGACCAGAAACGAGTCAAGTTTCTCTTCAATCTCGCCTTTTTTTAAAAGTAATTAAAGCATTGCTCTATGAAAGGCTAGTGAAGTTCTGGCTAGGGTGAGATATGACCTAGCATCTGGTATCAAGTTCGCGTACCAAAAATCATTCGCCAGAGAATATTTTTCCACAAGAAAATAGTCAACTAGGCTGAAGGTGTCCTGACCATATCTTCGAATAGCTGTTTAGTGGCGGTCGCGTAAGTTTCGAACTGTCGCATATCCTTTATCTGAATAAGACCCTCCGCGGCTCTGTCACAGTAGCTGCAGTCGCTGCACTGTTGAGTAGGGCTGCAACCCCCTTTCTGGACTAGGGTTGAGAAGAATTCATCTAGAAGATTGTTGTCGATGTAAACGTCTGGTCTTCTGAAGTCTTCGACATTGTACTTCTGCAGTAACTGTTTAGCGGAGGTTGATCGTGTCGACCAGTTAGGGTATGTTGGGCTTATAAGATCTAGGAGGTTGCCCTCATATTTTCTACTGGAATACGCTTCCACCGTCTTTACAATCCATTCTACCGGCATCTGGCGACCCTGAATCTTGAATTTATCAATCTTGAAGGTCTTCTCATAGTAGGCTATATCTTCAGGTCTTATCCAAGGTGCTTTCAATAGTTCCGCAGTGTTTTCAAGCCTATCCATTACACATTCCAACATACAGTAGTCCAGTCCTTCATTAGGGTGTTTAGATCGGTGGGAACTAAGGGTGTGGTGATAAAGGGCGTAAGGACAGTTGAAGAGACACGACTCATTCACAAGCAGCTCCACATCCACCCTATGTGATCTTGAAATAGCTTCCAGAAGCCCGAAGTCTCTATTGCTTCCTGCAGGTAAGTTTATGATGTCCGCTCCGAGTTCTTCCCAACGTCTAAACTTCTGGA
>JARPAQ010000115.1 GCA_029460375.1 Nitrososphaerota archaeon
CTGAGCGACCTCGGCATATACAACGTAGCTGTAACCGCTGCAACAATAGGCGCCTTCGCACCAAACGCTATAACAACCGCGCTGTTGCCGAGCCTATCCACCCTCGACGCAACTAACAAGGTTGAAGAGTTCAAGAAACTGGCGAAGGACTATACTCGTTACGTCGTTTTAATAGCGGCTCCTATGTCGTTCGGCATAGCGTCTCTGGCTACAGGTCTGGTGCAGCTCTTTGGACCGCAATATCTTCAAGGAGCCTTTCCGGCAGCAATCATATCTTTAGCTACAGGTGTGACCGTTGTCTCCGCGGTCTTCAACAGTGCGCTCTTGGCTACGCGTCGTACCAAGAGCATTATGCTTGTGAACTTGGCGGGTGTAGCAGTCTTAGTTATCTGTCTGGTAGTTCTTACCCCGTTACTGGGCTTTGTAGGCGTTGCGTGGAGCCGGTCTATTATGACAGTTTCGATAGCGATCTTCCTAGCATACGTTGCGCATAGGCATCGTCTCTTCGTTATTGACGGTCGTGCGTATCGTGACTCCATCATCGCTGCGTCAGTTATGGGTATAATCCTCTTCTTGGCTCTAAGCTTTATTGGTGGTTACAGACGGCAGCTACTCTCTACTGCTATACTAATACCTGTGGGTATGATAATTTATCTGGCTATTCTACGAGGTCTGAAGACCTTTCGCCATGATGATGTTGAGTTTATCCGAAGGCTCCTCCCTGAACGGGCAGAATGGCTTGTCCGCATCATCGCCAAAATCGTGGGAGTCAACTAGCCTAAGATATCTGACAGGCTACTGGACGGATATCTTTATCTGCTTCCCATCTATCTCAGCGTCAGACCACCGTACTTCTTCCACCGGTTGATCCATTATCTTGATATCCTTCACTCGGACAAGATAGGCTAGCTCCTCAAACCTGGAACTGAGGCTGTCTCGCCACTCTGAGTCAAGGCCTGCCACATAGGCTGCGTTCAGGATATCTGTAGGGTTGTAACCTCTTTCTTTTCTCAACGCCTGAAGCCTTCGTGCCAAGTCTCTGACATTTCCTTCTGATATAAGGTCTGAGTCACGCTCAATATGAAGTGCTATTATGACGCCTTCCTTCTCCGAAACTACATACTTTTCATCAATAGATATGTGCTCTATGGTTAATTCTTCACGGGATATCTGCACCTCCTCTCCATTCATCTTGACGGTTATCATACCCTTCTCTTTCAACTCAGAATAGATCTGTAAGGAATCTGCCTGTGCTAGGTGCTTAGCCACAGTCACCATCTTATCTTTGAGCTTCCCCCCGAGGAGATCATACCGCGGAGTTATCTTCAACCCCAGTGGGGTGCCTTTTAACTCAGAGGTAAGCCTAACATCCCTGATATTCGCCTGCTCCTTGATCAACTCTATATGCTTACCTAGCCTATCCGCATCTTCTTGAACGACCACTACTTGCCTTAGAGGCCACCGCCTCTTTAGTTTCGCCTTCATCCTAGCTGAGTTTATAACAGATATCAGTTTCAGAACCTGCTGCATCTCTTCTTCGAGCTCTGGTTGTCGGAATCTTTCTTCGACGCTTGGCCACGCTTCTTGCATTATCGTCTTTTCTTTTCGGAAGATTTGTTGGTACAGGTGTTCAGTGAGGTATGGTGACATTGGGTGAAGAAGTATATTGAGAGTATTGAGGACGTTGGCTAGAGATGCGTATATGGCGAGTCTTCTGTTTAACGTGTCGGGGCTGTCGTCCCATATTTCTCTCCGGGTCATAGGGACATATGTCTGGCTCAGATCGTCTATCAGGAACTTCTCTATGGCTCTTGCAGATTCGTGGAACCTGCAGTTCTCATTTCCATTTGATACTGATTGTATAGTCTGTTGAAGTCTTGAGAGAAGCCATATCTCTTGAGGGCCAAGGAGGTTCTGAGCGGCTGCCCATTGGATTGTATGCTGGTTATAGTCGAACTTGTCGTATCTACTGTTCTGCTGGAAATACAAATGCAGGTGATAGAGCGTGCTCAGAACCTGATACGGCCTTGTCTTCATCTCATTAAAGCTGAAGTTTAAGCTGTCTATGGGACTGGCCTTCCAGACCATATAGAACCGTATGATATCCACAGGGTTCGACTTCAAGGCATCTATCCCCTCAACCATATTCCCCAAGCTCTTGCTCATCTTGTTTCCCTTCTCGTCCAAAATATGACCTTGGAAGAGGAACGCCTTGTACGGCGCCACAGGCTTACCTGTCAAGATCACATGCTCAATTAATAGAGTGTAAGCCCAACCTCTCGTCTGATCTATACCTTCTGTCAGAAACGCGACTGGAACCAGCTTCCCATACTCTCCTTCCTTGAACGAAGCGTAAGGCGCCGCTCCACTATTATGCCACGTATCCAGAACATACGGCTCCCTAATCGCTATGCCTCCGCATTTGGGGCACTTCAGCTTCACTCTATCTATCCAAGGTCTGTGAAGCTCGAATTCAGGTCCATCAGGCAGTTCAACAGCACTCTTAACTATCTCTCTTCTGCTGAAGACACCAATCTTTTCTCCACATTTGGAGCAGGCCCAGATAGGTAGAGGCGCACCCCAGACGCGTTCTCGTGACACGCACCACGGAACCTTCTCCTTGATTAACTCGATGAAGCGGTTCTTAGGGGGTTCAAAGAAGTACTCCACCTTTTGAGCTGCTTCTACAGCGAGGTCTCCTAGTTTTTCAACCCAGTAAAAGTACTCTCTTCTAGCTGTCCAGACGAGCTTATGATGGGATCGCCAGCAGGTAGGGTATTCGTGAGTTATTTTACCTATTTTTATCAGGCTTCCCTCCTTCTCCAAGAGATCTGATACTTTTTCGTCGGCATCGCGGACGAAGAGTCCTTTAAAGAGTCCTGCCTCGGAGGTGAACTTGACTTGGTCATCGATCGGGTTGAATATGGGGACGCCTCTTCGTTTGGCTATCTCAAAATCTTCTTCACCGTTCGCAGGGGAAAGGTGGACCATACCCGAGCCTGTGGTCACATCAACAAATTCTTCCGCGACTACGCGGTGTACCTTTTCGTTTCTGTCCAGTGCTTCTTGAGCGGGAATATATTTTGCAAGAGGATACTCATATCTTAACCCTTCGAGTTCCGAGCCTTGAATTCTGCCCACAACCTTGTAATTATCGATGTCAAGCTCTTCCATAAGGTGCTTCAGTCTTCCAGCTGCAATTATCCATCTCTCGGAACCGACCGTCACTTCCACGTATTCTTCATCTGGTTTGACGCCTATCATCTCATCTGTAACGACAGTAAACGGCATCGTAGTCCAGAGAACTAGATATTTTTCCTCTCCTACAACTTTGACCTTGTAATATAGAGACGGGTCGGACACAGTTTCGTAACCTTGGCCGACTTCAGCATGGCTCAGAGAACACTGGCAGCTTGGACAGTACGGTATTACCCTAAAGCCTTCTCCCAGAAGCCCCTTCTTCCAAGCCTGTTCAAGATACTTCCATTCCCGCTCGATATACTCATCCTTGTAAGTCCAGTATGCGTTCTCGTAGTCCATTGACATACCGAGAAGCCCATCCGCCTCACGCCACAATGCGTTATATTTCACAATAAGCTGCTTGCAGGCTTCTACAAGCTTCTCTTCGCCCACTCTCTTCAGGTTCTCAGCTTTGCTTCCGGTCAACCCTAACTCTTTTTCAGCCTGAAGCTCAACCGGCAGCCCCTGTGTATCCCAACCCGCCCTGAAGACCACGTTCAGACCCTTTAAGACTCCGAAACGGTACCAGAGGTCTTTCAGAATACGTCCCCTGATGTGACCAATATGAGGCTCACCATTCATAGTAGGGGGGCCTTCGACATACCCAACCGGCGGCTTGCCTGCAAACCTCTCAGCTACAACACGCCTTACATTGATATTATCCCATGACTCGCGTATTGCGTCCTCTATTTCTTTAGGACGGAAGTTCATGTTTAACCTATCTTCAGTATTGTTGCTACTCAAATCAGGTCGCTTCAACTATTTCAGGTTCTGCAGCCGATACAACATCGTGCCTTTACGTTATACCTCAGCTCTTGGGACACCTTCTCCGCGTGCATCTTTTGCCAATAAAAACCTATCCTCCACAATTTTGCCTATACAAGTGAACCAGCACTCTCTTTGCTACTCTATTTTAGATGTTATCAAAAATAAAAAAGTGGGCCCCAAACGAGGTCTCGCTTGGGTATTATTACTCTGGTAGTGTCTGGCTGTATGCTAGTACGTCTACGATGTCTTCTATGGTCCAGTCACGTTCTACTGCAGCGGGCATTGATGTTCCTGGTTGGCCGAATCTTACTTTGTGTATGAACTCCCATGGATTACCGTTAGCAATTGTACCTACGCCGTCTTCTCCACCGAACAGTATCTGTCGTCCGTCTGCCCCGTGGCACATTGCGCAGGCTGAGTCATATAGCTGCTTACCATGATCTGCGTCTCCTCCGATCGCCTTCTTTGTGTCGTAATCTATGTATTTACTGTCGTCTATGATTCCGCCTCCTAATATGAACTGTGCAAGCTTTGTAAGGGAATCGTCGTCCAAAACTCCTGAGAAGTCGTGGTTAGCGTTCACCTTGCCTTTCAGTATGTCTAGAAGCTCCTCTACGCTCTTAGAACTTGTGTCGTAGACTCCTGTGAAGCCAGTGTAGTGAGAACCAGAACCATATGCTCCGTCTTCGCCTTGGTAGTCCCAGCCGTGACATTCTTTACAGCGCCAAGTGGTACTTCCGCTTCTTGTGTTGGTGCTCTGAAGAGACCATAAAGGATTGTCCTCCGTGGGTTCAGAAGCGCCTGAAGCGACCTTCCACCATTTGTCGTAGAGCTTACCGCCCTCCACCAACGCTGCAACGCCTACCACAGGCTTTTCCACGGCCTC
>JARPAQ010000013.1 GCA_029460375.1 Nitrososphaerota archaeon
CGCAGAGCTAGTTGGATTGTTGACTCGCTTAGGTATCCTTTGCTTTTGACACTTGATTGTAAGTAGGTGAAGTATCTTTGGATTGCTTTGTCCTGTGTTATAATGATGTTCTCTGGTTTTGGTGGTCGTTTGAGTCTTGGTCTAAACCTGCTCAAGACATTATCTTGAAATATTTATAGATATGTGGAGACCATCTAATTCTAGGTCGCCGGTCAGTTGAAGATCACGAGTTCACCATACCTATTCATCATACCCACGATCATCGCATTACTACTGGTCGAAGGCTACCCCATCGCATACTCACTATACCTAAGCGTAACCGAGTTCACCCCAGCTACCCCCGAACCAGTATTCATAGGCCTAAATAACTACGCAAGAATGGTCACCGACTGGAATTTCTGGGAATCCGTAAGAGTAACACTCCTCTACGTATTCGTAACCGTAAGCCTAGCCTTCACACTAGGACTATCATTCGCAATCCTACTCTTCAGAGACCTAGAATACAGAAAACGCCTCCAAACCATCCTCATACTACCCATAGCAGTCTCACCCCTAATCGCAGGCATCTTCTTCTCACCAGCAGCCATATGGGACGACATCAACGTAGTACTGAAGTATGTCCTAGGCCTACCCATAATCAACGTATTCAACCCAAACTTCGCCTTCACCATGATAGTAATAGCAGACGTCTGGCTCTGGACACCGCTCTTCATGCTCGTATTTCTAAGCGTCCTACAATCAATCCCAAAAGAAACATTCGAAGCAGCCGACATACACGGCGCATCCGGATGGCAAACCTTCAGACGCATAACATTCCCCCTAATACTAAGATCACCAGTAACATTCATAATTATCACAATCAGATCCATCGACGCATTCAGATCATTCGAGATACCCTTCACCTGGGCAGGATGGATCGGACAAGAGAGACTCGGCTCACCCATAGACACATTAAGCGTAATGATGTACAAACTACTGAGCTTCCCAGTCTTCGAATCCCCCTACTCATACATAGCAACTATAGCACTCACTCTACTCGCCATAAGCCTAGTCGTAACAGCCAGCCTACTGAAGATAGGAAACAAAGTATGGGAGAGATCATAGAAAATGGCTAAAACATACAAACAAAACCTACGTAAAGCCAGACGCTACATCATCTACATCCTAATAATACTCTGGATACTATGGCCCATCGCCATAATGATATTGGAAAGCTTCCGTATGGACTTAAGCCCCTTACTCGCAGGAAGAGGAATAATGTTTATTGGAAATGTACCCTTTTTCAGCGGCGGATTCCGACCGAGCATCATCAACTACTTTGAAGCATTCACCTTCGCAGCATTCCCTAGGTTAGTACTCAACAGCACCATAATAGCACTAGCCAGCGTAGTAACATGCCTGTTCATCGGCACCCCAACAGCCTACGCCCTTGCCAGATTCAAGTTCAGAGGAAAAGGAGTGTTAGAGTTCATGGTGCTGACCCTGAGAACCATATCACCCTTCGCAGTTATAGTGCCTTTCTACTGGATCTACGGACAGACAGGTCTCTGGGACACATACCCCGGTATGATGATCATATATTGGGTGATAAATCTACCCATAGTAGTCTGGATGATGCGAGGCTTCTTCGCCGACATACCTAAAGACATATGGGAAGCCGCAACACTGTACGGAGCCTCAGAATTCACCATCCTCCGCAGAATTGCTCTACCCCTAGTGGTACCAGGCCTAATAGCTACCGTCATATTCGCCTTTGTACTCACATGGAACGAATTTCTATACGCATCCATATTGACAGGCCCCGCAACCAAGACAGTGACTAAAGGCATATGGTTCGGTATGGGTGAAGCTGGCGGGTTTAAGATAGTAGAGTGGGACGATATCAACACAGGCGGAGTGCTAGCATTCATACCCGCAGTTGCATTGATACTGGTCATAAGACGATATCTTGTACGGGGATTCACCTTAGGTTCTGCGCACTAACTTATCCTGAAACTAGATCATACTTTGTGAAGAGATGCACCATCGCTACTTAGAAAGAGATGAGCCCTACTCCAGTCAAACGTGATATACACATGTTCACCCACATCCACCTTAAACCCGGGCTTCGTCTTCGCCCTCATTATAGTATTATCAATCTTCAAATTCACTATAAGACTATCACCCATAGGTTCCAACAGATGAACATCAGCTTCACAAGTAAGCTGCGAGGTACGAGTCTTACTTATCTCAATATCCTCCGGCCTCACACCTAGATTAAACTTCGTTCCATCCTCAAGACCCTCCAACATCTTCATAATATTCTTAGGAGACTGAGGAGAAAAGCATACCGCCCCTATAGCTCGGACTCCTCGTTTATCTATAAGCGTACAGTCAAAGAAGTTCATAGGCAGACTTCCTATAAAACTTGCAGACCAGACATCTTTCGGATGCTCGTATATATCCTCAGGAGTACCGACCTGAATCAGCTTCCCCTCCCTCATAATAGCAATTCTATGTGACATAGTCATAGCTTCAGTCTGATCATGAGTAACATACAGAAAGGTAGTCTTAATCTTTCTCTGCAGTTCCTTCAACTCCGCCCTCAAGTAAGCCCGAGTCTTAGCGTCAACATTTGAAAGAGGCTCATCCATCAGCAGCACATCAGGCTGCCGCACCACCGCCCGTCCCACAGCTACTCGCTGCTGCTCTCCTCCACTTAACTCCCGCGGCTTACGGCCAAGTAAGGGCACTATCTTCAACAGCTCCGCAACTTCTCGGACACGATCAGTAATCTTCCCCTTAGAGACTTTCCGTATAACGAGAGGAAAACCAATATTTTCCGCGGCCGTCAGGTGCGGGAATAAAGCATAGCTCTGAAAGACCATAGAGACATTTCTTTCTCTAGAAGGCACATCGTTGACAATCTTGTCGTTAAAGAGTATACGCCCCTCTGAGAGGGTCTCCAACCCTGCGATAAGCCTCAGAAGAGTGGTTTTACCGCAGCCTGAAGGCCCGAGTATAGATACGAACTCTTCGTCCTCAACCTTTAGACTGAAGTTATTGACAGCCTTCGTATCACCAAAATGTTTACTGACGCCTTCTACGGTTAACTTGACCATGTATCTAGCAACCCCTTTCCGTATACCTGTCCTTATATTCTTGGTGTTAAGGCTCAGGTTTAGGGTTTGACAACGACTTCACCTACTTCAACAGAGTGATCAACAACCTGATTCACCGTGATTCCACGGTAGTCGACGTAGGTGTAGGTTTCTTCCGGCCTGGGGTCGATGAAGGTGAAGGTTCCTGTTTTCGTGGGTGTGAACTCTATGGAGGTGGATTCGAACGGAGGAATAGGTTCAGTTGTTACGTTAAACTCGGGTATAGAGAATTGATGAAGCTCGATGTCATCATTGTTCACAATAACAAGCGTAACAGGCACGTCTACAGTTAACTCGATCCTCTCAGGATCCCAATTTCTCCTCTCATTCTGCGGCAGAATCAAGCCCCCCTCAACAGGAGGGTTCCTAGTTACCAGCCTTACAATAACCACGGAACTGGAGGATGCTAAGACATAATAGGCGGCTCCGACGGCTATCAACGCGATTACTACTGCTCCGATTATCAGAATTCTTCTGTTCAAAGGCTTAGGGATAGTCGGATTACTTGGCTAGATAATCCTTTCGCTCTATAAGACCATAAGTCGACTATTCAATTTCAGCTCAGGCTGACGGTCAGCAATTACCCACTGTACAAGTCTATTCTTCCACTATAATCTGCCCGGGTGGAACACAAACCAACTCTTCAGCGAGCTCTTCCAGTTCATGCACCACTTCTTCAAGTTCACCTAAGACCGCTGATACATCATCCAGTGAATTTGCTTCTTCTAGTTCATGCACCAGCCCGTCAAGCTCTACCACCAATTTCGCTATGTCCTCACGTGCGGTTTCTTCAAGTGCATGCGCTACAACTTCTAAATTGCTAACTATCGTTGCTACTTCATCCATCGTTGCAGCTTCTTCGAGATTGTGTACTAATCCGTCAAGCTCCTCAACTAATTCTTCCAGCTCTGCCTTCGCTTCCTCTTCTCCTTCTTTTTCTGCCTGACACTCAGGAGAATCCCAGTCGGGCGCTAATGGATCTATGAAGATGAATGTCCCTACCTTGTCGACTGTGAATGTGACTACGTCTCGTTCATTAGCTCCGGGAATATCTTTTGTTTCTACACCCAAGTCAGGTATCGATAGCCGGTGAAGGTCATCATCGTCGCCGTTTACCACGGTAAGTTCGATCTTATCGCCCTTC
>JARPAQ010000116.1 GCA_029460375.1 Nitrososphaerota archaeon
AACTATATTATTTATGATAGTGCAACATAGCTATACCTGATGGGCGTCCCAGAAAAGATTAAGCGCATAGAAGAAGAAATGAGAAAAACACAGGTGAACAAGAAGACCGAGCATCACCTGGGCCTCCTAAGAGCGAAGTTAGCGAAGCTCAAACGTGAACAGGAAGAAGCTAGGACGCGTGGCGGAGGCTCATCAGTGGGTTACAGCGTAAAGAAAAGTGGGGATGGCACAGTCGCCATTATTGGGCTTCCCAACGTTGGCAAATCGACCCTTTTGAACCGGCTAACCAACTCTAAATCCAAAGTAGGCGCATACAAATTCACAACTTTAACAGTTGTTCCGGGAGTTTTGGAGCATAAGGGAGCTTCAATTCAGATTTTGGATCTTCCAGGAATAATTGAGGAGGCGGCAGCTGGCAGGGGATTAGGCAAGAGAGTTTTGGCGGTAGCTAGATCTGCAGATTTACTGCTTTTGTTAATGGATGTCTTTCAACCTGAAGTGCACCCCCTGCTAATTAAGGAGCTTCGAGGCATAGGGATAAGGCCAGATGAAGAACCACCCGATGTGGTTATTGAAAAGACAAAAACAGGGGGGGTTTACGTTACAAATCTGGTTAAGCTGACAAAATTGTCGACTAAACTCGTGAGGGACATCCTTAACGTATACAAAATACATAATGCCAGAGTCATCATAAGAGAGGACATAACAACTGATCAACTAATCGACGTTCTCTTAGGAAACCGCCGATACGTCTCTACTTTAACCGTCATGAATAAGGTCGACCTAGTCAACACGGGATTCATTGGTGAAATTGAATCCAGATTAAAATGCGACTTTACCCCTATATCGGCAGACGCCAACCTAAATGTTGAAGCATTAAAGGAGCAGATCTACCGGAGACTGGACTTTATCAGGATATATTTGCGGCCCAAAGGTGGCGAGACCGACTATGTAGAACCATTAATTGTGAAGAATGGTGCGTTAGTCCGAGATGTATGCGATAAATTGCACCGGGAGATGAGGAAGGAGTTGCGTTATGCTCAGATATGGGGGAAGAGCGCGAAATTTGGAGGTCAAAGAGTCGGGTTAGCCCACCCTCTAATGGACGAAGATATCCTGACATTAATTACAAGATGACTCAGTTAACCTAAGGCATCTCGCTTAGAAAATAATGTGGTGATGCCATGCTTCCTGCTTACCTGCCTCTTCGATTATCGCTTGAGACACTTCAAAAACAGAGGTAAATAGACGTAATACGATAGGCAAGTATATATCGAAGCTTCTTAACCTACCTACCCAGCGTATCCGAGCGTTAGGAGTTGATAGAATGAGTTACGGAAGTGGCCGTGGTGGCTTTGGCGGATTCAGGTCCTCAAAACCTGCTCCCGTTGAAGTTGGCAAAGAATATGACGTCTCTATAACCGAAATTAGCAGACGCGGCGATGGCATCGCGAAGATCGAAGGTTTCATAATCTTCGTCCCGGGAACCAAAGCTGGCCAGCAAGCTAAAGTAAAGATAACAGACGTCGCGCCTAGGTTTGCGAAAGCAGAATTAGTCGAATCAAAACAGGAAGAATAGGTGTCTTGTAATAAAGCATACCTTTTTCAAATCAGCAGAAATCTAGCGGAAGACGGTTACGCCTTTCGCTCAGAATTTTTTCGTTAAAAATAGCATAATTGGTGGGCCTTACTAGTAAGCCCAAACCTATAGATATTCGTATTGAGAAAAAATCTTTTATTATCCGCCATTTCAGTTTACATAGGTGTAAGCAATGGAAAACAAGTGCAAAAGATGCGGACAGGTTTTTCGCAACAACGCAGGACTCACAAGGCACACAAAGGATAAACATGCAAGCTACTACTACGGAATAAGAATTATTCCCATAGCTCTTGTTATAGGAACCATCATCACATTTCTATACTTCTTCGGTAACATCACACTACTATCTAACGGTGAAGGAAATACGCCTCCAGAAAATATTTTTGATATACCATTTCCTGTAGTAACTGGAGAAGGATTAACATCTGATCATATAAGGCTTGGAGACCTTGGTGGAAGACCCATTGTACTTGAATTCATGCTAAGCTGGTGCTCTAATTGCCAAGCGATGGCACCTATTGTAGAAGAAGTGTATAAAGAGTATGGATCATCAGTATTATTCTTAACAATTGCCGGATCCCAGAGTGGAGCAACTGCTGAATCTACAGCCGAATTCATCAGAACATATAATTCTACAATTGTCCATGTCTTTGATGAACAAACCAAAATATTCAGTCACTTCGGTGTCACTGGCACACCGACCTACCTCTTCTTCAATTCAGATGGAACTTTAGCCAACACCATTGCCGGCGAAATGACAAAGTCAGCTATGATCTCCGAGATCACCAAACTGAGTTGACAATAAAGTGAACCAACGGCTCATACGAGTCTTACTATCAAGTATTGGCATAGCAGGCATCATACTTTCCACCTATCTTCTCACAATATCTTCTGGCGATTCAACGATCTGCGATTTTAACGCGTTATTCAGCTGCAGTTCAGTTTTATCCAGCAGCTATTCTCAATTCATGGGTATTCCGGTTGCAGCATTAGGCCTAATATGGTTCGCAATTGCTACAGGATTATCGGCCACATCTTTTAAAATACCAATAAAAAGGATCGTCCTTCTATCATGGGCCATAATTGGAGTATTAACCATCCCTCTTTTTGTCTATGCAGAGTTTCAGCTAGGAGCAATCTGCCTGCTCTGCACATTAGCACACATACTTGGATTAACATTCCTTGGGCTAACTCTTTTCTACCAGAAAACATAGTTTCTTAAGATCTTAACCTATTAGGTTGTATAGTGGATATTTACTAGTAAGCCCAAACCCAAAGATTCTGAAAGCTAAGTTGTTTAACTTTGGCTATTCAAAACTACGCAGTATGCTAAAGGATCTAATGTAAGTTAGGCTCCTTATTCCTCGACACGCACTTCTTTCGACATCTCAACTATAAAGCTGGAGACATGCAGCATCCAGAGGGCTTCTTCTCGGGTCAGGTCTCCACCTTCATGCGCCTTCTTCTCTATCCTGTACAGACGGTCGAGACCATCTTGATGTGTATGCAGCCTAGCTTCTTTTTCGCGAAGCGTTCCCAACATATCCGCTATACTCATATCCTTGCGCTCTATAGAGAAGTATTGTAAGAGCTGTGCCAGAACATCTTCAGCTGCTTTGCCTGCTTTTTCAACGGCTATCTTCAATTTGCCGGCTTCCACATCTTCTCGGCCGTTCTTCAAGAGTGATCTGGCTTCATCTACATCCGCTGATATGAATATGAACTTCTTAGGAGCTTCTACTTCAGCAGTTATGGCCTCAGCATCCATCCTCTTCGGCATACTCCTAACCACAAAGCGGTAGACTATAGATAACGTTATCAGAGCCGCCAGAGTCAGAAGTGTCCAGACCAATAGGACTTCGTAATCCATCTGGACTGCGGAAGCCTGCATACCATTCTAAACCAATATCACCGTAACCTATAAACAGTTATTTCCAAAGGTGAAAACTGAACGTTTACGGTAGCTTTGAATGAACCCGAGAACCCTACTTCGACTGATACCGTTCATAAATGAAGGTAGCCACACGCCTAAAGAACTCTCCGAGAAGAGCGGCCTAGGTGGCAGATTAACCAAAGAATTACTAGAGCAACTTGCATCTAGCAACATAGGCCAGATTCAATATGGCGAGATAACATTCAGCAGAAGTGACAAGATATCCAGCGCGATAATGGCGGTAAAGATGGGGTGCAGCATAGATGAGGTCTCCAAGCAGATAGAGTGGCGAGACTTTGAGAATATCGTATCCGAGATACTGTCTGCAGACGGCTACACTGTAAGAAGGAACTTCAGGCTCAAGAAGCCTAGACTAGAGATAGATGTGCTGGCCTTCAAGAACAACATCTGCTTAGCGATAGACTGCAAACACTGGAGACGCACAATAGGAGCATCAACTATGAAGAAGCTGGTTGACCGGCAGGTCAAAAGGGCTGAAAATCTAGCGAAGAGCGAAGAAGGATTAGAGCGCCCCCTTCACCACATCTACCCCGTTATAGCTACCCTGTATGAAGAAGATGTATTGATGATAGACCGCGTCCCCATCGTGCCCATAACGAAGCTAACCGGGTTCATACGGGAGTTTGAAGGATATCTAGGAAACTTGAAAGATGTCTGCAGCCTAGAACCCGAATAAAGCACCGTTCAAGGATAATAGGTTTTAAGAGACCGTGGAGTTATGCTTGCTCTTCTCTAGAACCTTCTTAACCAAGGATACTGCAGAAGGTGCATCAGGAGCCCATCCATCCGCCCCGATATCATCTGCCCATTCTTGGGAGGTAGGTGCGCCCCCCACAATCACGCGGTATTTGTCTCCTCTTTTTGCTCTAAGATGCTCAACAGTTTCACGTTGTTGAAGCATAGTGTTAGTCATAAGGGCGGACAGTCCGATGATGTCAGCCTTCACTTCATCCGCTTTTTCTAGGAACTCAGCCGGGGCTATATCCTTGCCTATGTCGTGTACATCAAACCCGTTCACCCTCAGCATAGTTGCGACTAGGTTTTTGCCGATTTCGTGAACATCTCCTTTTATGGTGCCTATCAGAATAGTGCCGTTTCTGCCCGAGGTGAGTCCAGCCCTCTTTTCTTTACTTATTGTCTTCATAAAGACCTCTACGGCCGATTTCATGGCTTCTGCCGAAAGCATAAGTTCTGTGAGGAAGTATTCGCCCTTCTCGAACCTCTCTCCGACCACTG
>JARPAQ010000117.1 GCA_029460375.1 Nitrososphaerota archaeon
ATATTCGCCGTAGCAGCAGGTGAACTTTACGTCGCATCTACATATTTCAACGGCGAAGTATTACCCGGCGCATGTGCTGAAGTTCCTCCTGCTCCAATCCTTGAACCTATATCTCTTCCTCCTACACTTTCGAGTGGCGAAAAAGCTCCTGATTTTACCATGACTGACACTGACGGCAACACTTTCAGCCTAACTGATCTTCAAGAACAGATAGTTGTGTTGAATTTCATGGCGACATGGTGTCAATCATGTGTTTGGGAGATGGGTGACTTAATTGAGCTTTACAACACCTATTCAACCAGGAACATAGTGTTTCTGTCGGTTTCAATAGAACCTGTGGGAACAGTTAAAGATGTCATAGATTTCAAGTCAAAATATTGTGCGGAATGGGCTTATGTATTGGACGACGGGAGCCTCTTCTCCTCATATGAAGTTCAGGTTCTGCCTACCACTTACGTGATAGACGGGTCTGGCACTATAATATACGGACGAACAGGGATCATAGATAAACAAGATCTTTCTAACGTCCTAAATGAATTGACGAGAGCGTAAGCATTAGGGCGCCATATCTTTCAGCGCCAGCAATAAACTCTTATTAACAGGTCTCTTCACGATGAAGGCTCAACGATGGACATAAAGTTAATCGAAGAATCTGGAACAATCATCAGATTACAGATAGAGAACGAGGACTTTTCAATTTCAGATATAATCCATCAAGAACTCCTCAAAGACCCGAAGGTAGTAATTGCAGGCGTACTCACACCCCACCCGCTTCTCAAACAATACACAATCAAGATGGAAGTTAAAAAAGGGATAAATCCGATTAACATCTTAAAAACAAGCAGCGGACAGGCTGTAAAGAGCGCCGAAGCTATGCTGAAAGAGGCGCAGCGAGCCTTCAAGGAAGGGAAGAAATGAAGTTCTGTCAGAATTGCGGAACACGTCTGAAACTAAAAAAAATAAAGACTGATGATACTGTAACAATATCTCTCCAGTGTGAGCGCTGTGGTTTTACCGCGCCTGTTGATGAGCCTATAACTAAACCTGAAGCAGCGCCTTCTGAGGAGCAGATTAAAGTTGTGAGTGAAGAAGTTGATATAAAGACTATGCCTACCATCGACGAGAAGTGCCCCAAGTGTGGACATAAAGAGGCTTTCTGGTGGTTACTTCAGACTAGAAGCGGCGATGAGGCTACAACACAGTTCTACCGTTGCACAAAGTGCAATCACACTTGGCGAGAGTACGCATAGGAAAGGTTAATCAATACTCGTTGTATAATGGGTTGTTTGAGTAACCTTGGTAGAGATACTTCATAAACCGTTAAGCCAGATACTGGTACATCGATATATGAAATACAGTTCTCCAGAATCACTTGCTCGAACTGTTGTTGTGCAATCGGGGGCTGGGCAGTCCCTTTCCCTCAGCTGGGCTGACGGTGTAGCCTTCAAGACAATCTCCCCATCCTTTGTTATATCTGAACTCTTAGCTAAGGAGTTTGTTGAGGGCAGATTACGTGTTTCTGTACTGTACGCCGATATGAATGCCTTTAAGCCTGTTATTCACGCGGCTGAGGAGAAGATCCAAGTAGCTATACTCGATGAGTCCGGAAATAAAGAAGCTAAGGCATTGGTCGACTGGTTGAAGAAGCAGACCGGGTAGAAACCTCAGAGATAAGGCTTAATAATTAAGCGATGGTTGGGCGTTCTGCTGGAGTGATCTGAGTTTGGTCTTCATAGCTAAAACTTCATCGCCGAATGAATGGAAAGTCGTTGTCAACGCTATATCAACATTAGTTGAGGAAGCGAGTTTCGAAGCTACCGCTGAAGGTCTTACCTTCCGAGCAATGGATCCTTCGCACGTGGCCCTAGTAGACCTAGACTGGCCGAACTCCGCATTCGATAAGTATGATTGTGACAAACCGTTCAAGTTCACTGTCAGAGTGGAGGACTTGGTCAAACTGATACGGAGGGCGGGTGCTGAGGACAGCATCGAGATATCTGCGGCGGAAGATGAGATGCTTCTTCTGAAGATGGCTAACGGGTATGAGCGGGAGTTTCAGATTCATCTTATCGAGAGCACGTATGGTGCGACTCCTCTACCTAAACTCTCCTTAAACTCGAAGGTACTTTTGACTGAGCAGACGTTTGAAAAGATGCTGAGCGACATTTCTGTCGTTTCAGATCATATAACTATAGATACAAGTGCTAAGAAGATAGTCTTCTCAGGAAAGAGCGACTCTGGAACAGGCTCCGCGACATTGGAGAAGGGTTATCAAGATCTGCTTGAGCTGAAAGTGAAGGAGGACAGTAGGGCTACATACAGCATCGACTACCTTCTGAATATTACGCGGGCAGCCGGTAAATCTACAGATGTTCTGACTTTCGAGTACTCTAACAAGATGCCTTTACGCCTCACATTCAAACTAAGCGAGAAAGGCGGTCGGATGCATTTCTACTTGGCTCCCCGTCTCGAAGAGAAGTAGATTCGGATTATTCATTAAACTTTTAATGTAGACCCGCATCGGTAATGCTGGCAACCTATTGATATTACTTGAACTTGGAGTAGAAGACCTTGCGAAGTATCCTTTTCTGAAGGAAGCAGGCAACTACATCCGAGAACGTGGTCTGAGCCTCGAGGATATATCCCAACCTGACTTCAGCAAAGTCATACAGAGGGCGAAGAAGAGGGTTCTACAGGCTATACGGCTCCGTGAAGTTTCAGGAGAAATTGATGATCCTGAGGTCGAGATATTCTCCTTTCCTTTGGCGCTTATGCTGGTTAAGGCGACCAAGCTCGATCATCTGGTTTCACGCTTCTCGCTTGCGGAGGCTATGCGTGTTGAAAAGCTGTTGGAGGGTGAGCGGGAGGAGTTGGTGGTGCAGATATTCAGGAATGTCTTGAAGATAGACTTGACTCCTGTTAAAGTGGAAGAGGGCAGTTTCCCCGCATTCAATTATAAGATATCTATAATGGATTACTTAAAGCGTGCCACTAGGTTTCATGATATTGAATGGAAACTCGTGAACAGAGTTGTTTATCAAGGTTATGTTTATCTTAAGACTCGTCAATTGATACGGCTCATCAGGCAGGAGATCGATGACATGATACGTGGTCGGTTAAAGGATCTGGCTGTCCCTAGGCTGCCTGAGAGTCTTGAGAAGACAGTTAAGGAGATAGCTATGTTTTCCCCGCCTCCTCCTAAGATGAGCGATAGAGTAAAGGTTACACCGGATAGGTATCCTCCCTGCGTTAAAACGGCGCTGGATATGTTGAAGAAGGGGGATAACCTTCCGCACTACGGTAGATTCCTGCTCACAACTTACCTTGTCAACATCGGTAGTTCTATAGAGGAGGTTATGTCGTTGTACTCCAGATCTCCTGATTTCAATGAGCGGATAACCAAATATCAGGTAGAGCATATAGCCGGTTTAAGAGGCGGGCGGGTAAAGTATACGTGTCCCTCCTGCAGAACCTTGGTTACACACAGCTTCTGCTTCAAAACCAAGGAGTGTGACGACATAAAGAATCCACTTCAGTTCGGAAGACAAAAGTTTCAGGGTGAAAAGAGAAAGGGAAAGAAGGGATGGATGAAAAGACAGCAGCGTTCCTGAGGCAGAAATTCAAAGAATACTACTTCAAACACGTGGAGCAGATAGAAGTCCCTATCCGTATGGATGAAAGAGAATTCGGCTACATGACCTTCGACAAGATCATGATAAGACACCTCTCTTTCAAAAACCCCGGCGACCTACACGCACTCATCCTAAAAGAAGCTCCCAACTCCGTCTACTACTCCACATCATTCTACACCGACCCTGCACTACCTATGCATGAAAAAGGATGGAAAGGAGGCGAACTCGTCTTCGACATAGACGCCGATACATTGTCCTCACCCTGCAGAGAAGATCATGACAAATGGGTATGCCAAGAATGCGGCCGGCAAGAAGTCGGAATCCGGCCAGCAAAATGCCCTGGCTGCAGAAGCACACGGATTCACGAGGTGAATATCGCCTGTGACATTTGTCTTGACGCCGCTAAGAATGTGAGTCTTAACCTGCTAGACATAATTGTAAAGG
>JARPAQ010000118.1 GCA_029460375.1 Nitrososphaerota archaeon
GGAAAGTATTTTAATCGTTGAACTGTTAAACATGGAGTGGCGAACTTATTATGAATGATGGTGGCTCAATAAATGAACGAATACCGAGCGGCATAGACGGCCTAGATGACCTAATAGAAGGAGGGTTACTTAGAGGAGACACTATTCTCCTCGCTGGCGGAACCGGCTGCGGCAAAACCATCTTCTCAAGCCAGTTCATAAATAATGGTGCAGTACTCTGCAATGAAAAAGGGGTTTACGCCACCCTTGAGGAGGATCGTCCATCATTTATGCGGAACATGAAGCGGTTCGGTTTCGATTTTGAAAAATTAGAGGCTGAAGGAAAAGTCCTTGTTATAGACCCCTCTAAGATCGGAGGAGTAGGTCTGGATGTGAATCTCCAGTATATAGTGTCGAAGGCCGACGAGTTGGGTGCCACTCGCATAGTCATCGATTCTCTACCTGCGTTTCTGAGCGCCTGTGAAGAGAAGTTGGAGTATAGGTCCGCTATGCACCTGATATATGAGTTGTTGAAGGGCCACGGCTATACAACTATAATGACGGTCAGCGTACCTGTAGGTAGCCGTTCATTAGGCTTAGGTATAGAGGAGTTCATAGCGGACGCGGTGATGCAGCTAGAGAGCGTCGTAGTTGACTATGAGCTGAAGACAAGGTTCCTCGTTAGAAAGATGAGGGGGACAGATCATAGCAAGAGGTATCATACAGTAATATTTTCCGACACAGGTCTAGAGATAGTGCCGTTCACAACTCAATAACACTCGCCGGGTAAAAGTAGTTAAACTATGTTTCCGGAAACTCCTATCTACCCTTACTTTTTTAACGGACTGACCCTGTTTATAATCGTAGCATCTATATTCCTGATACTTCGTCAAAAAGGATCCTACTTCAGATCTGTCCAGTGGCTCTTTGTCGGAGCATACATAGCGTTCAGCGTAACAGTAATTCTTGAGTTTCTTCGAGATTTTATGGAAATAGAGATCATTGGATTCTACTACGCGACGGTCGGCATATCGGCCATACTTGCAGCCAACTGGATGCTTACGGTTTCTGCTGTAACCTTGAGCTATGGGCATACTTCGGGTTCTATAATTATAAGGACGTTCGGCCTCGTTTCTTGGAGAAGAATAATCCCGCTTTCGCTGTACACCGTCTACGTGGCTACCCTTATGGCATACCTATGGATTCTGTCGCCGTTTCACTTTGTGCCTATAACTCGGATTTACGGCGACAGTATAGTAACACCGATATTTCACGACTTATTCGGTTTGGGCTTGTGGATACTTGAGATGTTGTTCATATTTTATCCTGCTATATTGTTGATAAGAAGAGCAAGAAGTATTCGTTCACCTATAGCTTCTAAGGCGCTACCGACTCTGGCGGTGGCTTGGGCGGGTGTGGGTATGGTTCTTTTATTATTCAACGGAGTACTTAGAATTCTTGATATCGAAATGGTAGATATCGGTAATCTAATATCGGCAAGCCTTTTTTTAAGCACCATGTACTACTTCAGGCGTACTTCACTTATTGAGAGCCTTTTCGAAGCACCAGTTTTAGGAACAGTGGAAAAGACGACTGTTGACAGGTTTACGAAGGAGCTAGGCATAAGTCACGGCAAAATCTTGAAGAAGAAGATGCTTTTTGAAATCGATTCATCATCCGATTATGAAAATCATGTGAAGAACTTCGTTGACGAGGCTATAGGGAACTCCGAGCTCGCCATAATATTCACACGCAAAGGCGGCTCGATATACAGCACTCTGGCTGGGTATGGGGGTGCTCGTTTCTTCTACTTGACTCCTCAGATATCTTATCCTAAGCATGGGGATCTTGAAACCGAGATGCTGATCCCTTCAAACGATAATTCAATAATTCTCAGCGCCTTAGATAAGGCTCTGAAAGCCTCTCGTGATAGAAACGTATCCGTTGTTTATGATAATATATCGAATATGATAATTTCACAAGGTATGGAGAAGACTTATAATTTTCTAAATTACGCCTTGGAGATTCTATCCGGTTCCAACGTAAACGCACTATTCCTTATAAATTCAGAATCTCATGATTCTAAGGTAATGTCTACAGTAAGAGGCCTATTTGAGTTTCATATAGTGCAGAATAAGGAGGGTGTGAAGGTTGCAAAGGCACTGTGATACTTCAGGGGTGACTAGATGGAAGATTTCTTTATTACCGGCGATAATAGACTCAGAATCTAGAACACCCATACACAATTATTATCATTCGAAAGTCCAAACTCTAGACAACGTATTGTTATGAAGAGTGTGTGCCTAGATGTCCTCTCCTCGCCAAGATACCCAATCAAGAAGAGGCAAAACAGGATTTTACCGCAGAATACTTGATGAACTGGAATATGGCGGACATATATCAGGCTTGCATACAAGCGCGCTAGCCTTCACAACAGCCCTACTTCTCGGCTACACACCGGCGCTGGGTCTTCTCTTAACAGCATACCTGTTTACATATGCTTCTTACACTCTGAATCGGAAGAAGGAGTGGCAGCAAGACCTGACCAGCCTTCCTGAAAGAACTCAGTATGTGCTTCGGCGCGCACGCTACAGCAACATTATCATCACGGTGAGTTACGTAATTGCGTTCGCCATCGCTTTCCTGACCAATCTGATCTTCTTCGCAGCACTTCTGGTTCCATTGATCCTCAGCTACTTGTATAACGTAGGATCCAAACGGTTTGTTCCAATTATAGGTGTATCTCGACTCAAAGAGAAACTCTTGGTAAAAAACATCGTTGTGTCAGCGGGGTGGGGTCTGGCTGCGCTTCTGACTCTCCTCTATTATTTGGGTCCCTTTTCGGCGACAGTTCTAATTATATTCGCCTTCATTACCCTTCGACTTTTCGTAAACACCGTCTTCTGTGACATAAGAGATGTGAAGGGAGACGCTGAGACTGGGATAAAGACTCTACCCATAGTTCTAGGTGTCAGAAGGACACGATTTCTGTTGATAATCATAAACACGCTGTCAGGATTGTTCGTTTTACTCGCTATATTTGCTGGCCTTCTGCCACCTATGGCGCATATAGTGAACCTTGTGACTCTCTACGCTTACTATTACATATTGAAGTCATTTTCTCCTAAGGCGAATATGGCCTATCTGACGGACTTTGTCGCTGACGGAGAGGGATTAGTGATGATCCCGTTGGCAATTCTCGGTAAGATGATGCTTTAGATGAAGAGAGATCAGATGTTTATACGCGGACAGAAGAAGATGCAGAAGCTGAGCAGATACATCAAACTTGTAGATATTGCGCTCACGGAGATAACTCAGAAGAACACCGGACTCGACGAGGCTGTCAAGAGAGCTATCTTGAGCGCCGGTAAGCGAGTGAGACCTGTGACTTCATTGCTGATGTGCGAAATATTCAGTGGTGACTACGTTCCAGCTTTGCCTGTAGCAGTGGCCTTTGAGCTCGCACATACCGCTTCTCTGGTTCAGGATGATATTATAGATAACTCAGATACTAGACGAGGTAAACCGTCTATATACGCTCAGTTCGGCTTAGAGAAGGCGATACTTACATCCGATCTCTTGATTTTTGAGATATTCAATCAACTGGCCGAGTATGAACAGTGGAATCTCACAGCTAAGAGGATGTATATGCTTCTTAAGATGCTTGGCGATTCTTCAAAAGCAGCCACCGTGGGGGAGGATATACAGTTGGATTTAGATAAGAAAGAGCGGGTTTCAGAAGAAGAGTATTTTGAAATGATTAGGAAGAAGA
>JARPAQ010000119.1 GCA_029460375.1 Nitrososphaerota archaeon
AGCCTTGTATTCTGAATGATGTGTATCAGATATGCCTAAGTTTGTTGTGCATGAGCATTGGGCGTCGCATCATCACTTTGACTTTAGGTTGGAGATGGATGGTGTGCTGAAGTCGTGGGCTGTTCCGAAGGGGCCGCCTGTTGAAACAGGAGTTAAACGGTTGGCTGTTGAGGTTGAGGATCATCCTCTTGATTATATGCGCTTTGAAGGTATAATTCCAGAAGGAGAGTATGGTGCTGGAAAGGTGGAGATCTGGGACAGGGGTGAATACATTTTGAAAGAAAGGACGCCTAGAAAGATTGGTTTCAGCCTGAAAGGCAGCAGGCTGAGCGGTGACTACAAGCTTATCTTCATGAAGACTGAGAGAGGGAGGGCTCAGTGGCTTCTTTTTAAACGTCGGGTAAATGAATGATTCTGCTAGAAACGGGTTTTAGACTTCCGTCCTAGTCTGTCGGTATATCTTGAGAGTATGGGTTTGATCGAGTCTTTTACAAACCTCTTGGCGCGGTCAGATGCGTCTCCAGTGTAATTTGAAGGATCCAATAGGTCTCTTAACGTGTTTGGAGGTATTGCTGCTCTTATCTCGGAGTCACTTGTGAGCATCTCTGTAAGAGGATTTTTTCTACCGCTGGATATTTCGTCCCATGCTTTGAAGGCGTAT
The DNA here is from genome assembly GCA_029460375.1 of Nitrososphaerota archaeon. Lineage (GTDB taxonomy): Archaea > Thermoproteota > Nitrososphaeria > Nitrososphaerales > JACPRH01 > JARPAQ01. Next base: position 662 of record JARPAQ010000119.1, read on the forward strand.
CTCCTTATCTTTTCATGAATCTTCTGCCGGTCTCCTCCCTGCTTGACCATTTCAACTAGAATTGCTTCTGTCCCTGCGAATACTCCGAATTTTTCAAGGTTCTGTTTTATGGAAGCAGTGTTGACTGTGATGTTGCTGGATATCTTCTGGTAAAGGGTTAGGCACTCGTCAATTGTTAGGAAGCCTTCGGGGATGATTATTCTTCTGTTGGCAGAGTCGTCGAGAGTTCGTTCAAGTATGCTGTATGAAGCGTTCATGAAGGAGACGGTAGGTAGAGCAGATACGTACCTTGCTAGTGAGCACATCCTTTCTGAGATCACAGGGTTTCGTTTAAAGGCCATAGTGGATGAGCCTACTTGAGACTTGCCTACTGGCTCGGATAGTTCTCCGAAGACTGGTGACTGCAATATTCTTACGTCAAGCCCAAATTTATGTGTGCTCTGAGCTATGCTTGATAAAGCTGAAAGTATTAGGTGATCTATCTTTCTAGGGTACGTCTGCGAAGCTACGGGAAAGGCGTCCAGCCCCAGTCGGCTCATAACTTTCTCTTCAAGCTGACTCGGCTCCGCTTTCCCCTTCAAGAGGTTCTTATAACTGGCCGACGTTCCTACAGCACCCTTCAGGCCTTTACCTTTTATGAAACTCTGCCTCAAGTTCTCTAGGCTGGCTATGTCCAACACCAAGTCTTGAGCATATAATGCGAACCGGTAGCCCAGAGTAGTGGGCTCTGCGGGCTGCAGGTGTGTCCAGCCTATGCAGGGTAGATCGGCGTACTTGGTGATATTATCTGCCATAGAGCTTAGACAGTTCACTAGGCGTGTGAGTATAATGTCTGTAGCTTGAAGGAGTTTCAGAGCGTCTATGTTGTCTTCGATGTCTGCGGATGTGGCGCCTAAGTGTATCTTGCCTCCGCCGACGGGGGTTTGTTCTGCGTAGGTCTTGATTTCAGCCATTAGATCGTGCTTTATCTCTTCCTCTATCTGATGAGCGCGTTTTAGATCAATATGTTCGGGGGTCATCTTGGATTTCAAGTCTTCCGCCTCTTCTTTCGAGACTAACCCGTATTCTGCCTGTGCTTCAGCTAAGTATGTCCATATCTTTCTCCAGTCCGATCGTGTATTGATCTCCGAGAATACCTTACGCATCTCTTCGCTACCGTACCTCCAAGTGAAGGGTGAGATGAAGGTATGGTGGTCAAAACTCTCTTCTCTAGGCAATACGCACTCGAGCAGAGATATCAGTACGGCTATAAATTAAACCTTGCATATGCTGATCAAATTTTAATAGGGGAGGTTTATCTGGAAATCATGCTTAAGTATAACCCGAAATGACGGTTGAGTAGGCTGGGAGAAAATAACTAGTGGTCGCTCTCAATAGATACATGGTGAATGTAGTTATCGAGAATAAACCTTTGATCCGCGACCCTGAAGGAGAAACCATACTTCGAGACCTTATGATAAAGAACGGTGCAACATACGTCAAGAAGGTCCGAACAGCCAAACTGCTTGAGCTAGAAGTAGAAGCAGAGAACGAAGAACATGCAAAGAAGATTACAGATGCTATGTGCAATGACCTCAGAATATTCAACCCCGTAGTCAGCCTCTGCAAGATCACAGTCACAAGTGGTAACAAGTGAAGATAGCAGTAACCGTGTTTCCAGGAAGCAACTGCGACCGCGACACCCTACACATACTCAAGAACATCCTGAAAGTAGATGCCGACCTAGTCTGGCATAAAGAACCAGACCTAGACAGATACGACGCTGCAATTCTACCCGGAGGCTTCTCATACGGAGACTACCTAAGAGGAGGAGTCATAGCTGCATTCAGCCCAGTTATGAAGCAGGTGAAAGATATGGCCAGAAGCGGCAAACCTGTTCTAGGTATATGTAACGGTTTCCAGATACTGGTAGAAGCAGGCCTACTTCCCGGCGCCTTGATGACCAACATTTCACTGAAGTTTGTCTGCCGATGGACAAAGCTGAAGATCGAGAGCAGAAAAACCGCATTTACAAACCTCTGTGAAACAGGTTCTATTTTGAATATGCCGATTGCGCATCATCAAGGAAGGTTTTTTGTCGGTGAAGAAGAGTTAAAGAAGCTAATAGATAGTGAACAAGTAATCTTCTCCTATGTAGACGACGCAGGAGTAAAGACGAAGGAGGCCAACCCTAACGGCTCTCTGCAGAATATCGCGGGTGTGTGCAATGAAGAGGGAAATGTAGTGGGATTAATGCCTCACCCTGAAAGATCTTCCGAACCAGAATTGAGCCCATATCTAAGCGGAGACGGGTTACTCATATTCAGATCTATGTTGAACCAGTTAAAGAGAGCATAGGTAGAGATGACAACAGAACCTGAGGTGGAACTCGGACTTACGAAAGACGAGAAGAGGATACTTAGAGTAAGGCTGGGTAGAGAGCCCAATTCTTTAGAGTGGGCTATGGTGGACGCTGAATGGTCTGAGCACTGTAGCTACAAGTCTTCTAAGCCGGTCTTGAAGCAGCTTCCAACTGAAGGTAAACGTGTATTACTCGGACCGGGTTTCGACGCTGGGGTTATCGATGTAGGAGACGGGTATGTCGTCACTTTTCACATAGAGAGTCATAATCATCCTTCAGCTATTGATCCATATGGCGGTGCCGCTACAGGCATCGGAGGTGTCGTCAGAGATATTCTCGCCCTCGGCACGAGGCCAATAGCTCTACTTGACTCTCTTCGCTTCGGAGACTTGGATGGTAATGCGAATTCAAAGTGGCTCTTCAAAAATGTTGTGAAAGGGATATCGGACTACGGCAACTGCATAGGCGTCCCAACCGTAGGAGGA
>JARPAQ010000120.1 GCA_029460375.1 Nitrososphaerota archaeon
CATCTGTGATGCTCTTCAAGATAAGATAGAACTTCACGGTATGTTTCTTCTGGCGACTTTGATTGATTCAACTAGAATGCCTCTTTGCCCTCTGAAGACCAATCTTCCTTTAAATCTTTACTTCAAAAATCTCTCTTCCTTCACACACTAACAATTTTATACTTCACCATATTCTTATGCAAAGATGGACACATATACCACCCTAGATAGTGATGAAATTAGTGTCAAACGTCTTTAATAGACTCTCTTCATTGGTAGACATAAAGGTAGTTGTACTACTACTCTTAGCACTACATCTACTAGCAATAGGCTTCCCAAGTAAATCACAAGTATTTGATGAAGCATTCTATGTTCCAGCGGCCCGCGATATATTGAATGGTGTCGGGAGCAATCCCGAGCATCCCTTCTTGGGAAAAGTGTGGGTAGCTTTAGGTATAATCTTGTTCGGTGACAACTGGTTCGGGTGGCGCATTATTCCTATTTCGTTCAGTATGCTTTCTTTGATAGTCTTTTATTTTATTTCAAAGAGATTTCTTAGTGAAAAGCTGTCTGTCTACGCTACCGCTCTCCTAGGTTTTGAAGTTATGTTCTTTGTTCACGGCAGTCTGGCATTACTTGAAGTTCCCTCTATCTTCTTTGCCTTTCTTTCCTTCTGGTTCTATCTTGAACGTAAAGGAAGAAGAATTCTGCAGATACCAGCATACTACTGGTTGTCTGCTCTGACCATGGGTCTAGCATTCCTTAGTAAAGAGACAGCAGCATTTTATGTGATAGCTATAATCTTCCTTTACATAACGAGTAGGATACGGTACACAAGCTACCGTGAACTTATGCCTAAACTGTATAAAGGATTTCTACTTCTACTCGTGCTTGCAGGAATCTATCTGGTTCCAGTCACAATCTATGATCAGATATATCAACCATCATCCAGAACTGAAGTGCTAATATCCGAAACTGAGATTCAACTTACAAATGAGCAAGGCCAAGTTACCAGTACAACTACAATAACTAACACGACAACTAGAAAGAAACTAATAGACAATGCAGTAGAGCATCTTCTTTTTACTGTGAGTTACGCTTCAGGCCTTACAATAACAAATGAGAGTGAAGTCGACTCAGGAAATTACGCTTGGAATTGGATACTACCTATACCCAGCTACCCTCCTGCCCCTTATTATGTTGAGAGTGCAGAAGTAAGACACACAACCCGAGCCAGCGACGAAATAGTCGGTGTTTCAACAGAGACACGTCATCCTATCGCTTGGTATGGCACAGGAACTTTACCTATTTGGTGGAGCATCTGGATTATAGTACCTTTCACAATATACAATATTCTAAGGAAGCAAGGAAAAGAAGTCAACTACTTTCTGCTGATATGGATAGCTGGAACGTATCTACCTATGCTTTACACATCTGGAGTAATCGGACGTATAGTGTACCCTTTCTACTTTATTCAGACTGTACCTGCACTTGCTCTAGGAGTACCTTACCTAGTATCTTCACTAGTTAAAGACAGGACTATCCGAAACATAATACTCATTACATTTATGCTGCTTGTCCTCGCCTTCTTTATAGCATACTTCCCAGTTAGAGTAAACGAATTCTAAAACTAATCCACTCTTACTTTATCTATGTAAACGCCTGAACCCTTCACTACCTGTCCAATGACATAAGTCTTCACATTATGCTCTCCGAAAATATTCTCAATAATCTCCGATTCAGAACTCGGTGCAACTACACAAAAACCTATGCCCATATTGAATGTCCTATACATTTCACGCTTAGATATTCTCCCCTCTTTCTGGATAAGCTCAAATATAGGTGGCGCTTCAGGCATGTCATCTATTCTGAACCCTAAATCTCTTCCTTTAACAAGCCTCATTAACTTCGAGAAGCCTCCTCCAGTTATATGTGCCAGACCAGATACACGAACCTTCCTTAATACTTCTAGAACAAGCTTGACATAAATCTTAGTGGGCTTCAGTAATTCTTCACCTAAGCTTTCGTCTAATCCCATTACATTATCCTGTATCTTATATTTAGACAGAAGCATCTTTCTTGCAAGCGACAATCCATTTGAATGTATACCTGAACTTTCAACTCCAATTAAGACATCGTCTTCCCTGATGTTTCTCCCAGTAATTATCTGTCGTTTATCCACAACGCCTAGAACCATACCCACCAGATCAAACGCTTTATCACCCTCTCCTTCTATAACGTCAGGCATAATCGCTGTCTCTCCTCCCACGATAGCGACAGAAGCCTCCTTCGCGCCAGTTACTAATCCCTTTGTAATCTCTCTAACCAGACTCTCATCAAGTCTCTTTAATGCGATGTAATCGAGGAATGCTATTGGCTCAGCGCCGACACATATTATATCATTCACATTCATCGCTATACAGTCTATTCCTACTGTATCGAATTTATTCATCATCTGTGCTATAAGAACCTTGGTTCCAACTCCGTCAGTATGTAAAGCGAGAGAAGATCCTTTGCCAATATCGATGAGGCCCGCATAGTGACCTATCTCCTCCAGAACTGTACCTACTTTGCCTTCTCTGTTGCTGAAAGTCTGTTTCAGTAGTTCAGCGATATCTCTCTGGCTACTCTTTATCTCCTTTACATTTACACCTGCATCTGCATATGTCCAGCGCCTATTTTTCAATCGAAGCTTCTACCCGTTATCTTCTCATATGTGTAGATATATCTTTCAAGAACCTTTGAAACAAGTTCTTCAGGAAGCTCAGGCGGAGTCGGGTCTTCTGCACCGCTACTTCTATCTTCATCTAACTGCTTCTTGTAGCCAACCTGTATCAACCAGTCTCTTACGAGCTGCTTATCAAATGCTTCCTGACTTTTCCCTACCTTATACTTCTCTTTGCTCCATAGCCTGAATTCATCTGGGCCTACCGAGTCTCCAAGCAGTATATTACCCTCCTTGTCTCTGCCGAACTCAAACTTTACATCCGCTATGATGAAGCCTGCTTCTGAGACTCTTTTACTCATCTGGCTGTACAGTTCAATAGAGCGTTTCTTTAGTCTGTCAAGCTCTTCTTCTGTTAACCATTTTTTTTCTATTATTTCTTCAGAAGTTATTGGCCTATCCTTCTCTTCATACTTCGTTGTTGGATCAAATATTGGTTGCGAAAGTTTTGATGCTAAGATAGGTTCAGATAGGAACTTTACCTCTTTCTTCACAACTCTCTCATAGAAACTTCCATAGAGATATCCTCTGACTACGCATTCTATAGGTATTATTTCTAGTCTCTTGACCAGGATCTTGTCTTTGTCTACAACCCTGAGCAAATGATTGGGTGTATCTAGTGTTTGGAACCAGAATTCCGCAAATTTACATAACGCCTCTCCTTTTCTAGGTATAGTTGAAGGTAGAATAACGTCGAAGGCTGACACCCTGTCTGTGAAGTGAAAAAGTAACTTATCTTCATCCGCCTCATACACATCTTTCACCTTTCCTCTCCTGACAAGCAGACCTAGATGCTTAACCATATCAGATCCCAGCCAACTTCTCCCGGTAATTCAGCAGCTTCTCTTTCAACTCAGGATCCTTCAAGGCTAGCATCTCTACAGCGAGTAGACCCGCGTTCTTACCATTATCTATAGCAACACTTGCTACGGGGACACCTGAAGGCATCTGGACAATCGATAAAAGAGCATCTAGCCCCCCCAGCTTACCTGAAACAGGCACTCCTACCACGGGTTTTATGGTTAAAGACGCTATAGTGCCAGGTAGGTGTGCTGCCATACCTGCTACCGCTATGAATATGTCAGCTTCAGAATTTTCCACGTATTTTCTTAATTCCAAAGGTTTTCTGTGTGCGGAAAGAACCTTGGCTTCATATTTGACTTCAAACCCGTTCAAGGTGTCTAATACAGAGTCAACTATCTGTTTGTCAGATTTACTTCCTGATATTACGGCTACAGTTCCCTTTATCATTCAAACCTTTCTCTTAATTGAAGGGTTCCTTATGTTTTACTAAAAACCTTCTTACTTCTTCAGTTTTCTCTCATCTAGATGAGGCATCTTCTTGAAGCATTTGTAGTCTCCAGTCACGCATGAAATGCAGAGTTCACTTTCAGGTAGACCTATACCGTCGCAAAGACCTTTTACATCATTATAACCCACGAGATCAGTCTGAATAATATCAGCTACTCCCTTATTGATATCTTCTATAGACTTAGATCCATTACCTGCTTGATAAGCTACAAGATCCTTCTTAGTGGGAAAGTCTATTCCAGCGTAACAAGGATAAGTTATAGGTGGAAAAGTAGATAGGAAACTTATCTTCTTCGCACCAGCATTCTTCAGATACCTAACCATCTGTTTTGAGCTAATACCTCTAACAATACTGTCATCCACCACGACTATATCTTGTCCCCTTACAGCTTCTATTAAAGGCAGAATCATACGAGTTACCGCAAGCCGCTCCTCCATACTTGGCTGTATAAAGCTCCTCAACCCTCCCTTTCTACCATACCTATCCTTCAGCAACCCCTCTTCAAACGGAATACCTGACTCTTCATAGAAACCCAGCGCAGCAGGCCTCGCTGAATCCGGAACCGGAATAACAATATCTCCATCTGGATGATACCGTTTAGCCAACTCCCTGCCAACATTCTTACGGGCCAGATAGACACTTCTCCCTTCTATATACGTAACTGGATGGGCAAAATATGTGTATTCAAAGGCGCAGTGAGCATGTCTAGATTGCTGTGAAAAAACGTATGACTCTATTCCATCCTTACTCATCTTAATTATCTCACCAGGATTAACATCGCGCTCCAGATCCGCACCTAGAATTGATAATGCGCAGCTCTCCGAGGCGATTATCATAGAATCGGTGTCTCTATGCCTCCCTATACATAGCGGCCTGAACCCTCTGTCGTCCCGTATTGCGTACACCTCACCTTTGTTCGTTAGGATAACAAAGCAGTAAGCACCTACAACTTCTTTGCTAAGAAGCTCGAAAGAACGGAACCAGTCATAGCCAGTCTGCCTTAATAGTTGAAGCAACCTTAGACCTACGAGATGCGTATCACTTACCCATGTAGGTGTAGCAAACTCATGTCCCAACGCCTTTTCGAGCTCATAGGAGTTAGTTATGGTTCCGTTATGCGCTATTAGAAACTCGTTACCTATCTGTATGGGCTGTACGTTTCTAAAGTCTGAAGTACCTATCGTTGAATACCTAACATGACCTATCCCAACCGGAGTGACAATGCTTTTATTCACATGGACAAAATCATAATTATACTCTGCAACCAGCCCAAGCTTCTTGTATGGTGGATAGTTCGGTGCAGCGACTCCCCAGCTCTCCTGTCCTCTATGTTGAAGAGCCCTTAATGAGTTCATTATCATAGGCATAACTGCCTTGCCGCTGTACGAGTAAACTGCTACTAGACCGCACTTTTCTTTCAAAGCACTTCACCCATTTGTCTAGGAATAGCTTCACTCCAAGTCTTTCCGAGCTCTGCTACAGGAAGCGAAATAACATTTCTACCGTCAATTCTAACTGAGAATACTTCATTTCTCACTATACCTATAACGCTACACGGTGTACCATATCTGTCTGCCAAGGCAACTAGCTTCTCTACACATTCCCTACTTGTCGCTAAGAGCATTCTGCCGTGCGATTCGGAAAATAAAATCTCATCCACCCTGTTGCATATCGAATTAACCTTATCCAGCTCTATATCTATACCTTTATTGCCTCCGATACACATCTCAGCTAGAGCGATGGCTAACCCTCCTTCCGAGCAGTCATTCACAGAATCTATAAGACCACTCCGAATCGCTTCAAGAACAAGTTTCTGAACTTTATTCTCAGCTTCAAAATCAACTTTAGGTACAACTCCTCCCGTTAAGTTATGAACATATTCATAATACTCTGAGCCACCCATCTCCAGCTTGGTGACACCTAACATAACTATAACATCCCCTTCATTATTCAGACCCATCTTTCTAACGTGACTAGCATCCTCGATAAGTCCAATGACCGAAACTATGGGTGAAGGCTTGATAGCTACTCCTGTACCCACATCTTCATTATAGAAACTCACCTTACCTCCTACACAGGGAAGACTCAGTTCCCTACAGTAGTCAGCCATACCGCGCACAGCCTCACTGAACATCCAGAATACCTCAGGATTACCAGGATCACCAAACTGGCAGTGATCTACCATAGCAAGAGGTTCTCCACCGACTGAGACTATGTTCCTACAGGCTTCAGCCAGCCCTCCAGCTGCACCGTTATACGGGTCAAGATAGCAGTGCTTGGGATTACCATCCACCTTAACGGCGAGGAGCTTACCATTATCGAGCCTGAGGACAGCCGCACCACCTTGACCCGGCTTTACAACTGTTCTTACTCCTACTTCGTGGTCGTACTGCTCGTATACCCACTTCTTACTAGCTATTGTTGGTGAAGACAGCAGGGTGAGAAGAGTTTCAGAGAGGCTTGCAGGTTCTTTCGGCGGCTCAATATTTCTTAATCTGTCTATATGTTGTGGTTTGGTTGCTGCTCTCTGGATTATAGGTGCGTTCGTCACGATTTCTACAGGTAGATCAGCCACTACTGAGTCGTTATCGCTTATTGTGAGCCTATCTTTCTCCGTAATTCTCCCTATCTTTGCATACAAGATCTCATATTTGTCAAATATCTTTAGTATATCTTCTTCGTGGCCCTGCTTAATAACGAAGAGCATTCTTTCCTGAGATTCGGATATCAGAGCTTCCACAGGGGTCATGTCACTTTCTCGAAGAGGTATTTGAGAAATTTCAACATTCATCCCTTTGCATCCTTTATCAGCCATCTCTGAAAGGCCGCAGGTGAGACCGCCTCCACCAAGATCCTTCAGCCCTCTTACATAACCTGTTGAAACTGCTTCAAGGGTTGCTTCTATAATCAGCTTCTTGATGAAGGGGTTAGGTATCTGAACAGCTGATCTTTCACTTTCAGACTTTTCACTTAAAACCTTGGACGCAAAGGTTACACCATGTATTCCATCTCTCCCCGTACTCCCTCCTACTAGAATAACAGTGTCCCCGGGGTACTTCGCTTCAGCGAGAACCAGATCCTCTTTCCTACCTAAACCTACACAGACTACGTCTACAAGGCAGTTCTTCTCGTAACTCTTGTCGAACCCTACTTCTCCTCCTA
>JARPAQ010000121.1 GCA_029460375.1 Nitrososphaerota archaeon
ACAACTCTAAGACCGTCCTGAATACTGCGTTGTAGCTGCTTAGTATTCCTTTGGGTAAAATATGGATTACTATTACCTTTGAAGAAGCCTTCGTGAAAGTTTGAGTACCTGTCTATATGAAGAGCGTCACATCCGCATCTACAGCCCAGTCTAGATATGTCGAAGCTCCGATTATGTCATCCACTTCAGGTATCAAATCCTCCTTACTTACATTCATTAGACCCATAGTGGGAGAGCAAGCGTGAATACGCACACCAGCCTCCTTGGCAGACTTTATCATCTCACGAACAGTCGGCCAATACTTCTTTATCCGCCCCTTCATCATCGAAGTGGCAAGGCTTGTCATACCGGGAAGCATTCCAAGTATGTTCGGCATACCTAGGTCAGGGTTTCCGACGGATGCAAGCTTCGGAGAATCAAACTTCTTGTTCAAGAGATTCAGACCCCAGAATGTGAAGTAGAGATCTACCTTCATATCCATAGCTGCCGCAGTCGTCGCCAGTATCAAAGGCGGATACGCCATATCCAGCGTGCCCTTCGATATGACTAGGACTACGTGTTTCTTCTTTTGAGTCTTCTTCGCTTTACTCCTTTTTGACATATATCTTCCACACATCCTCTTCAGTTTCAGAAGAGATGTACGTGTTGCCAGTATGTTTAGCCCAGGCCCTTATATCTGAGTCGGCTCCAGGGTCAGTTACCAAGATCTCTAGTATTTGTCCTGCGGTTAGCTTGTCCATCTCTACCTTTGTTTTCAGTACAGGTTGAGGGCATAGCATTCCTTTTGTATCTAGAGTATGGTCAGGTTTGAGATTCGTCGCCATCTTTTAGTAATACCGTGATAAAAATGGTTAGCCATACTATATTAAGTTTATACGCCGTATTTTGGTGAAAAATTTTGATGATCTCTGATTTGTAATGAGCCTAGTTGAAGAGATTATGCTTCTTTAGAGCCTGTTTGAAACGTGCTTCCATTCGTCTACCGGTGTTATCTTGGTCTCACCCAGTTTAAGCAGGGGTCGGAGAAAGCTCAGTAGGTTGTCGTGCTCCTGTGCTTCGAAGAATATGTATGCTATGTGTTCTGTCGGCGCCACATAGATCTTTATCAACTTACATCCATGTTTTTCAGCAGATTCTTCGGATAATGCTGTTTGGAACTTCTTCACCAGATCTGGGTTGTTAGCTGGACACCTTTCTGAAAGATGGGTATGAGTCGCCAAAAAGATCATATGCCAACTACACGTTGACTGCGTATATATTCCTTTTTGCACTATTACACTTGTTGACATTTGTCAGCTTAGCTTATGCGGAAACGCCTATTCAACGACTCTACTTCTAACAATCATAAACGTAGCCAAGCCAGCTATCAAAGCCACTGCAAAGGGTGTTCCTAAATTTACCGGGTCTATAGTGGTGAAAACTTCCAATCCACTACCCTCCTCTATAGAGGCGAAAGCCTGCTCTTCCGAAGGCGCCGCTTCTATATCCAGAGATCTTTCACCCTGTGCATCCCCGATCTTCGGCGCAAGTTCTTCAACCGGTGCCTCTGCTTGGATGGTGGTCGAGGTTTGGTTGAGCGTGCTGAGGGTTGCTAAGCCTACTGTCATGCTAACGGCCAGGATTACCCCTAGTATAGTGTTCAGAAGTAATCTGTTTCTGCCGTTCATCTTCATCATCTCTCTCTTTGAGTGTTCCTCACTTATTGTAATGGATGTTAGGCGATATAATGCTAGAGTTTAGAACAGTGCGGCTGGCTCTTTTCTTCATATTGGTCGCCTCTTCCATATTCTCCATGTCTCGTACCAGAAGATCACGCAGCCCGCTAGGACGAAGCCTAGTGCGAAGATGTTAAGAGAACTATAAGATACAGCTAGGTATAGTATGAGTAGGGTTGTGAAGAAGGTTGCGTAGAAGGAGTATCGTGGAAGCATAAACCGCCCCACCTTAGTGAAGACCTGCAGAACACCGACTTCTACCATTTCCGTTAGGTAGTAGCGGCCGTAAGCATCCTTATCGACTACCTTCAGATCCATAAGCTTCTCAAGGTGGTGCGACGCGACGCTTGGGCTGGACATATTTAACCCGCGTTGAATTTCACGGACACCTACCGGGTTATTGGCTTTTAGAAGATACCAGTAGACGTGGAGAGTTTTGCCTTTGAGCTTAGCCTCTATCTCCCTCAACCTGTCCTTATCTGAACCTGCATCTGCCAAAGCTGGACAACCTCACCCTATACGTCTAAACTAATAATCCTTCTTGACGTTTTCCAAAGACGGCTTAATACTCTATATCAAGCTTTGATTAGCCAGAGGAAGGTCAAATATAATAAGAGGAAAATAACTCCACCTGAAAAAGAAGCAGACCATACCTGCCATGAAGCAAATACACGACCACCAAATAGATTTATGGATCTAAAAAGATATTCATGCATTTTCTTCACTTTCCATTGCTCCTCCCAATTTTCCAATGCAAGTTTAATCAAATCTTGAATGATTAAATTACGAATAGTCTCTAGCTTAACTTGTTCATACTTGATAGAATTCAAGAAGTTGCTAATATTACCGTAAAAGAGGAACCGACCGATTATGAATGTAAGTGCCGCCCCAGACAAAATGATCGTTGACCCGTTGGCTATAGACTGCCCTATATTTGCAAAATCTAAATTCAAATTTAGAGAAACTTGTATGTAGATTAATCCCCAAGCGAAGAGTAAAATTGCATGGGTAATAAGTTGCTGCGAAAAAGAGGAATGCAACGACGCTCGCATGTGTAGAAACTCTTCCCTAGCCTCAGGTAGGTCCTTGCTATGCATATTGACTGTCTCTCTTCGGTTCACATTTAACTATTGTTAAAAGCACACCTACTAAGATGTCCCTACCCGACATATCACTCCCATGCTAGCAAGTCAACCATAATCCTTAAATTGATAGACACAAAAAAGTTAATTAAATTTACTACCAAGAGGTGTAATGATGCCCCAATTTAGTGTGAATCCAAACCGCTTTGACCCTTACAAACAATTCAAGTGGCGTGTCAAGTGGGATGGTAAATACGTCGCCGGCATTAGCCAAGTTAGTGAGCTCATTCGGAGGACAGAAGTGGTCCATCACCGCGAGGGCGGCGATCCCAGTATATCTCGAAAATCTCCTGGCAAAACGACCTACGAACCTATAGTTCTGGTAAGAGGCCTCACTCACGACTCGGAATTTGAGAAATGGGCGAAGCAAGTGTGGAATTATGGTGCCGGCCTAGGTTCAGAAGTTTCGCTTAAAGACTTTCGGAAGGACATCATATTGGAATTGTACAACGAGGCTGGACAAAAAGTCATGGCGTGGCTAATCTTTCGATGCTGGCCTTCCGAGTATATAGCGCTCGGAAAGCTTGATGCAACAAACGTCAGCGTTGCTTTTGAGTCTCTAACTCTTCAAAATGAAGGATGGGAACGTGATGAAAGCGTTACAGAGCCTAGTGAACCATCATCTAGCCCTTGAAAGATCATTCTTCATGTCCCTTAAGCACTGTGTATTTTCAGCCAAGAACTAAATAATTTTGAAATAAAATGATTTCCATAGGAGTGTGTAGTGCGAACGCCTCACAGGATTACTGGTGATGCAGGGACGTTAAAATGTCACGCACTATAGATGTGTCTTTCATCGTCACTATTAATCCAGTCAGAATGGATTCTTGAACGCTGCCACACTAAATCCTTATCAGGCTGACAGTTAAATTATGAAATACTGAAGAAACTTCTCCTTCCTCTTGGAGTTAATTATCTGTGTACAGATAAATATCTAGATAAAAGAAGGAAAAGGGTTTATTCCCCCTGTACTATACACCAGGTATATGCAGAAGGACGATGTTTACGATGTGATAATAGTCGGAGCAGCAGCAGCCGGCCTAACAGCCGCCATATACACTGCCCGTCAAGGAATGAGCACCCTAGTGATAGGTAAGGATGTAGGAGGCCAAGCGCTCCTCACCAACGATATCCAGAACTACCCTGGATACGACAATATAGACGGCTTCACCCTTACATCCAAGTTCGAGAAGCAGGCTAAAAGCTTCAACGCTGAAATAATCTACGACGAAGTTCAGAAGATACACGGCGAAGATGGAAACTTCAAAGTAGAAACACCCTCCAAACAATTCAGATCACAGATCATAATACTTGCATTCGGCAAGACCCCGCGAGACCTCGGGGTTCCCGGAGAGGACCGTTTCAAGGGGCGAGGATTATCATACTGCGCTACCTGCGATGGCCCGTTGTACCGCGGAAAGACCGTGGCGATTGTGGGTTCAGCTGAATACGCCGTAGATGCAGCGGTTATGCTGAGCGATATAGCGGAGAAGGTCTACCAGATATCTAACCGGGATAGGATTGTAGGTGATGGAGATATGCTGACGAACCTCGAGAGTAGGAAGAATGTGGTCTTCGTTTCGAACTCGAATGTCAGCGAGATTATGGGCGATCAGACTGTAGAATCTATCAAGGTTCTGAACGTGAAGAGCGGTTCCGAAGAGGAGTATAATGTCGACGGGATCTTCGTGGAGCTGGGGTATGTCGCTATGACCGACTTTGTGAAAGACCTAGTGAATCTTAATGAGAGAAAAGACGTAATCGTCGATAAGGAGTGTCGAACATCCCGCAAAGGAGTATTCGCAGCGGGAGACGTTACCGATATGCCGTTCAAACAGTTAGTGATATCTGCAGGACAAGGATCTACAGCTGCTCTATCCGCGTACAACTACCTCCAGAGGCTGAAAGGAAAGTCGATTATACGCGGAGACTGGAAGAGCAAGAAGTCGAAGTAGAATACCTTTTTGCCTACTTTAGAGCAACCAGCTATCAGGTTAGGCTTCCTTCTGCGAGAAGCCTTCCAAGCTGGGTGAGCTTTACCTCGATTTTGCTGCGAGTCTTTTCGCTTGATTCAACTAGACCCAGCTCCTGCAATCCTTCAGACTTCCGGTTTCCGTTTATATGGTACGATAGTAAGGGTAGGCTCATCTTCACCTTTTCTCTCAACTCTTCTAGGGAGTAGGGTCTATCGTCTTGCCTTAGTGCTGAGAGAACCGCTATTTTTTTGTCTGACAGTATCTTATAGTATGAGAACTTAAGCACGGGAAGCATCATAGGCTCGTCTCCATCTACACTGAATGCTCTCCACCCATTTACGAAAGCGGCGCTCAACGCTGCACAGGTACTCATCTTATCGCCTGTAGCTACGTTCACTAGTATCTGGCTCTCGTTCTCACGCTCCTTTATCTGGGCGAAGACCTTGAACATTCCTTCAAGCAGGTTCCCCTTAATTGGAAAAACCTCGACAGGTATCTTGAATTTGACTAAGCTCTCCTTTACATTCT
>JARPAQ010000122.1 GCA_029460375.1 Nitrososphaerota archaeon
AGCCATATCTATTCACCCTTCACCTTAGCTGCAGCATCGTTAAGGTTAAGCTCTTGAAGCTTCTCCGCCGTCTTCTCTTTTTCAAGCAAAATGGAGGCTTCTAGGAGAGTTTTTGCGCCTTCAGGAGACTCTAATCTGTCGGCACGATACATGTTTAGGAGGCTCTTGGCAAGGTTTGGCGGCAGAGCCTGTGCATTCTTGGACTTTAGAATTATGTCAATAAGGGTCTTGTGCAATGGAGAGGCTGCTTGTTGAGGGATGTGTTTTAAGATATCTTCTACATCTGTCAACTTCTACACTGGAGAGGTAGGCTCTAAGCCGACATTTATCTATCTTTCCTTAAGGTATCTAATCGTCGCAACAGTCTTCTGAAGCAGAGTTTCAACCTCACGTCTACTCATAGGTGCGGAGATGCAGCCCAGACCTCTCGGAGCCAACATAACATCGTTCAGAAGCAACCCAAGGAAGAAGTTGAACTTCCTAGCTGAATCTTCGCTCATAGCCGACCTATAATCAACAACATCTTCAGAAGTGAAGTGGACACAAAACAGAGACGCTGCCCGAGTAACCTGAACAGCAACGCTTTCTTCGTCAAATATTCGTCTAAGACCCCTCGCAGCATATGCACCTAACTCGTCAAGCTTCTCATAGAGAGACGGTGTAAGTTCATCGAGCAGAGCCAAACCTGCCCTCAGACTCACTGGATTGGCGTTAAATGATCCGGAGTGAGGTATACGGAAAGCACGTGCAGGGTCGAACTGAGCCATAATATCTTCTCTACCGCCAAACGCGCCTGCAGGAAGACCACCTCCAAGGTTCTTACCAAGGGCTGTAAGATCAGGAGCCACGCCATAATGCTCCTGCGCGCCTCCCCTTGAAACTCTGAAGCCGGTGACAACTTCGTCAAAGATAAGAGGAATACCGTTAGACTCAGTTACTTCTCTTAATAACGATATGAAGTCCTGTTCAGCCGGGATTATGCCATTCGACCCAAGGATAGGCTCCACCATGACGGCGGCCAACTCGCCTCTATGCTTCTGAATTAGACGTTCCGAGGCGGCGGAGTTGTTGAACGGTAGCACCACAGTATTCTCTAGAATATAGTTAGGTATATGTGGCCCATCGGGGATCGGCTTCGGCTCTTCGGGGTTACCTGCGTCTTTCAAAGAAGGAGTTGTGCTGACCATAGTCGCTTCGTTTGTCCCGTGATGAGCCCCCTCGAACTTCGCCACCTTCTTACGCTTTGTAAACCCTTTCGCCGCTAGAAGCGCCAGTGTAGTTGCCTCTGAGCCGGAGTTGGTGAACCTTATGCTTCTGATGGAGGGCATCCTCTCTTGTACGGCAGCCCCAAGCCTAGACTCATATTCGGTTGGTGAAGAGTAAGCTGTTCCATCCTCAACCTGCGCCTTCACGGCTTCGACTATCTTAGGGTGCGCGTGCCCCAGTATGAGTGACATGTAGTTGTTCAGAAAGTCCAGAATTTCATGCCCGTCCAGATCCCAGATCCTGCACCCCTTTCCCTTCTTCACGTAGAGCGGGTATGGTGGGTAAAAGATGACGTCTCTGGTGCTGCCTCCAGGCAGGATGCGCTTGGCCTTTTCAAAAGCTTCTTGTGACCGTGGGTTCCTTTTCAGATAGAGTGGTATAAGATCGGAGGAAGCCTCAGGAGGCATGGTTCTTCGAAGACCAGTATAGCCTATTTAATTCTACTCTTATCTTTCTGTAAGACATAGACTTTCTACTCTAGGACAGCTAGGTTACACCCACCAGTATCAAGGCGGTGGATTAAAAGTTTGCTGGAAAACATCAGTTGATTGGTGCAGGTTTCGGAGCACCTTCTCATTCTTTTTTATTGCATATCTAGGCATGCTTAAATCTAACAAACCTTTCTCAATACTAGTGATGTTAGAACCCCCGACTCCTTTCGGAAAAAACATTAGTTTAGATAAAATGAGTGTTTATAACGCCTCTTTATTTTAAAGATTAACTACGCTTTCTTGTCGCAATTATAGCTGATGCTATAACCGCTATGACCGCAACACCGATCGCGCCGTAAGTAAGTTCCACTGGCATTCCTACTTGCTCTGTGACTTTAGATGTTACTGTTGACGCTCTTTCCGTTGTCATGGAGGTTACTGTTAAGGTAGTGGAGCTTGTAACGGCTGATGTCGTTACTAATGTCGTGGTAGCGGTTGAAGTCGATGTGACAGTGACGGATGTCGTGGTCGCAGCTAATGTAGTCGTAGCTGTCGCTGTAGTGGTGATCGTTGTAGACCTAGTCGTTGTAACAGTCATGCTCACCGTCGTCGTAACTGTTACCACGCCATCTGCCAAAGGAACAAGAACTGCCTTTACCTGCTTCTGTTCATCAAGCACAACATTAATATTGGTAGTCCATGTTTCAAAACCTTCCTTTTCAAGAGTGATAGTAGCTCTAAATGGAACTCCAACCCAATGAAAATACGGAGATTTGCCCACGAGGACACCATCTACGTATACATCCGCCTCGGAGGGATCGCTTGTTATATTTGCAGCGCAAGAGTCAGCGTATGCGGGCTGGCTTAACAGACCACTCATGGCGACCATACTCATTGAGACAATAGCAACAACTACGAACGCTCTTAACCCTTTCATCTTCATGATTTATGACAAAAATCTTTCTAATAAACGTTTGAGGGCGACAGCATCTCACATAAGAAGGTAGGAGAAAGAACCCTCTCCAACGACTCAATTAATGCTTCCCAACCATCGTCATGACCGTTGGGAACCGCTCCTCTTCTCTGTGAGGCAGCCAGAGGGCCTTTGTGAACTCTTTTTCGAATAGGGGGTCGGCAGCAAGCTCAAGATACTTTGTACCAGCAGCTATCTTGTCCGCTATAGTTCTCATCTCGCTGGACAGCAGAGCCATCCTAGCACCCGAACCCGATGTGTTCCCCACAAACTGAGCTCGACTGACCGGTATCTCTGGATACATCCCTATGATCAGGGAGCTGGTTAGATCCACATATGTCCCGAATGCCCCTGCTATGTAGAGTCTCCTGAGATCCTTATGCTTCAAGTTCAACCGTTTCAGAAGTATCGATGCTCCTGAATATATCGCCGCCTTGGCCAGTAGAACCTCCTGTATATCGCGGCTTGTTATAGTGATGTCTTTTTGACCCTCGGTCTCTTTCTGCCAAGCTATTACGAATTCGGTTTCTCTGCCTGAGGTTCGGACTCCAGGTGTGTTGATTGACTTGTTGAACCGACCAGTTCTGCCGATTATTCCAGTTTTGAACATCTGGGCTACTGCGTCGATTATCCCTGAGCCGCAGATTCCTCTTGGTTTCGAATCATCTACTGTCTTGTAGCCTACGCTGTAATCTTCAGGGTCTATCCAGATAGTCTCTATGGCTCCGGTTGATGCTCTCGTACCGTGCTTTATGTGGCGGCCTTCAAAGGCTGGGCCGGCTGGTGAGGAGCAACAGGTGAGATTATCTTTGTTCCCGATAACTATCTCGGCGTTGGTTCCTATGTCTATCAGCATACTCGTCTCTTCGGTTTTGTATATCTCAGTGGCTAAGATGCCGGCGACTGTGTCTGCGCCTACGAATCCTGCTATGGGCGGGAGAGCATGTATGTATGCGGCGGGGTTAGCTTCTACTTTGAGGTCTTTGGCCTTCACGTCGAATGAGGTCTTCACCGCTACTGGGAAGGGGGATAGCGCGACGTACTGTGGAGATATGCCGAAGAAGATATGGTGCATAGCGGTGTTCCCTGCGACGGTCAGGTCGTAGATTTCGCTGGGAGAGACTCCTGCGTCTTTACAGGCGTCCTTTATCAGCTTGTTGACACCTTCAATGACCACCTGCTGAAGTTCCCTGCCCTTGCCTTCACTTTCAGACCAGTAGGTTACACGCGATATCAGATCTTCACCGAAGGATATCTGAGGGTTGGGAAGCGAAGCCGTAGCCAGTAACTCACCAGTCTTCAGGTCTATAAGGAAACCTGCCAGCTTTGTAGTCCCAACATCCACCGCGAAGCCGAATGATCTCTCCTGCGTATCTCGCGGCTCCAACGACAAAACTTCACGTCCACCCCATAGAACCGCAGTAACAACCCAGTCTCCTTCACGCAAAACTTCAGGCAGCCTCCTCATAGCTTCAAGACTTATCGAACTGGCAGCGTAGCCATGAGCCTTGAGAGCAGATATGAGCCGGTTAGAGTCGGCGTCTATATCCTCTAGGTCTTGAGACTTCTTCAGTCTGACTAGGGTCTTGATAACCATAGGTGATACTTTGAAGCTGGGCATGACCCCTTGAACAATTATTCGCTGTTGGCCTATACGGCTCTCCGGTGGAACTGTGACGACTATAGATCCGGGCTTCGAAACTACGCATTGGCACGCCAGTCTATAGCCTTCATTCAACTCAGTTGGGGTGAGGATGCCCGTTTCAGCCTCAGTAGGAGGATTGAGGAGAGCCCCGCCACTCTTCAAGACGGCTCTGCATCTTCCGCATAATCCCAAGTCGCCGCAGGGGGCCTGAATATCTATCCCTGCATGTCGGGCTACATCTATGATGTTGGAGCCTACTTTAATCTCCAGCCGCCTACCTTCCGGTTGAAATGTTATATCCGCATGCCTATTTTCACCGCTTCTTTCCTTACTGGACGGCAACTCCGCCTCTTCGCCGCATATCTATACCGAGTCAATAAAGATAAGATTGCGGATTCATCAGCCGATTCTAAAGAGAGGTAGTGCTCGGTTGGGTTTTGCACCGTCTTCTATGCCGAGCTGCTCTTGGGCAGCGTTCACCATAGCCACTACTGGGAAGACGTAGGGTGCGGTGTGTAGGGGGCCGTATAGGCAGAAGTCTCCTCCGACGGCAGTGGTGATAGCTGCGGCTGCTGCTATGCTGGGTCGTTTTGCTTCTCGACCGAACTTGTTTTCAAGGCCTCTCCAAGTTGATATGGCGTTGTGTGAGCCGTTTCCTACGGGTAGGCCGAGTTCTTGTTTCAGCTCGATTATGGTTCGGCTTGCGCTTCCGAGGCTGGGTATGTCGATGACGCAGGTGTCGATCAGGGGTTTGGTTACGCCGTGCTCCTCGAGTTTTGGGAGGAGTTCTTTGATGGCTTTTATTCGGCCGGCGGATGTGAAGGCTGTTGATGTGTACGCTAGGATTACGCTGCTTTCGATCTTTGCTTCCCTTATCTTTTCGAGCTCCGCCTGCTTGTAGTCCGGTGTTACGGAGTTGTATATTATCCGGTCTGTAATTCCCCACTCCACCGCAAGGTCTGCACCTGCGGCCCTGATGTCGTCTGTCGAGCCGTCCATGAATATGGGTCGATCTGAAACGTCTACGGCGAAACGGAGAAACCGCTCCATAGATTGGGAAGTAGATGCTATGACGTCGAGAGCACACGGTAGCCCCGTCTTGTCTGAAAGCTCCTCCTGACGGTTTATCTGCTGTTCAGCCTCGGCTCGGTCGAATTCACCTCTGGCCATATCCGTCACAACCTTATGCTTTGAGTAGAATAGGCTGCCGACCATAACTGTTGGACGCTCGCCGGGTGAACCGCCTATGCTGACTCCGGATATCTCGAACGTCTTCTGGACCGATTTAAAACTCCACATACTTCTACATCGGTGGCGAAGCTGGATATATCTATTAAGCCTTGTTAACACCTAATATCTGAAGAAACTGTTTGAAGATTATGAGCAGCATAGATATAGATCAAAAAGTCGGTAGGATTCTCTCAGATATCCCGGGGTTCGTGGCTCTATACAGAATAGTTTCTGACGATGCGCGGGAGATTATGAGGCTGGAGGGTGAGGCTGAGAAGCGTGCTGTGTTAGGTTCGATATCTGCTGAAAACCTAGGGGTGAGAGAATCTTTGAAGAGGGGATTTGTTTTTGCAGTGGCGTATCGCCCTAGGTTCTTTGCGAGTTTTAAAGGTCGGCTGCACGGTTCATCAGTGGTCATGACATCCGGGGGGGAGGTTGTGGGAGAAG
>JARPAQ010000123.1 GCA_029460375.1 Nitrososphaerota archaeon
CAAGGTCAACTCGTGTCTTCTCATTGTTCAACGGAAAACGGTCCTTGATCTTCTTAACAGTCTTATCTCTTGCAACAGAGACTACTAAAACGTCACCAAGCTTGTTTGCAGACGATAGTGTGAAAAGATGACCCGGGTGAATAATATCAAAGACTCCTCCCGTCAACACCACAACCATCTGCCTCCTCCCCAACTCAGTCAGAACCCAGTCTCCACCGTTCTTCAAAACCATACCCCTGTCAGCTAGACTGCCACAGACTTCATCGACATACTCTGAGCTCACCGAAAGTTCTTCAGCAAGAGCCTTTGAAGAAGTACCACCCTTTTTGATCAAGTTGCAGAAGACTGTCTTGAGGAGGCTCTTCCGGTATGCATCTATAACTTCAGAACTCATGCCTGCCGCTGACCTATCTAAACCGCTATTTTAATTTAGAGTATATATAGACAGATATGATACTGTACCTTTCCCAATAGATTACGGCCTGCATCTAGCAAATAATATTACTGGGACAACGAGGGTCTGACTATACGAAGATACTCTTTACCAAGGATATGAAAGGTCCTCAGAAGTACCGCGCCTATCCCGGAAAGAGTAAGGACCAGCAGAGGTACTTCAGGAGTTATAGCGACATCTCTTATCAACAGCGATGCTCCTTTCTCAACCGTCAGGTATAGCAAGACAGTTATACCTAATAGGTGAATCCCACCTAGGATCCTTACGAACTTAAAACCCAGAGAGTTAAATCTCCCAGTCAACTCTAGAACCGAAACCCAAACAGACAAATATCACCTATAACGTGTAGCACGTCCAAGACAGGACGTACTACCTAGACATCGATCACCCAATCCCTCGCGATTCCAAGGGGGTGATTGAGCGCCTACATCCTCCACACTAGGGCTGACTATGTTCGAAGAAACTTTTAGAAGCAGGAAAGGGCCTTACTCCCATATATCGTTGAACTTCCCTATTGGAAGAAACCTTAAGGCGTCAAGAAGCCCCTCAGCATAACCTATGCTCAACACAGATAGTTCGTCTCTTCCCTGATTGAGAAACCTTTCCGCATCATCTATGTAGCACTCCACATTCTCAAAGAGGGTAGTGTAACGCTCCTTTTCTGTTCCGGTACACCGTGATTTCGCCTTGTTCAGTGCTGATCGCCCCTTCTTCACATACCTATCCACCATACTTTCAGCGAGCCTTGACACCTTGGACGAGTTATCATGAATCTCCTCTTTACCCAATTTTAGAAGAGCCTTCAAAGCATCAACCTCTGTGAAATGAACCCTTCCTGGAACGATAAGCACGTGAGGCGGCTTACCGAACTCTTTCCGCCTAAGAGAAGATACGGGCCCACCTTTTATGGACTGATATCGACTCCCTACCCTTGAAGCCACTATCAGAAAGGCATCATCACTAAATATGTTCTGCTTCAACTCCTCTTCGGTTTCAAGCAGCTCACCTATAGCTCTTGAAGGATCTAGAAATAAGCCTGAGGCGTAATCATATTCAAGAAGAATCACAGTATGTAACCTGCGAAGAAGGTTTTCAAAGACCGTGTTGTAGACGGTGGTCTGCGGCGCTGCGCCGCTCCGAGTCATGGTGACGGTCTTTCCAAAGGTGTATGTGTGCAGACCTGTTTCACCCGGTATAGCTGATAGTATAGATGCGTTGTGAACCACTTGGGTCTTCACGCCTTGGTTCGAGGCTCTGACTCTTAGATCCATATGTGTAGTTGCGACCATAGAGTCGCCGTAGCTAAGTAGGACTACAGTTCCTCTTTTGGAATCTTCAATTATCTGTCGACCATCTTCCACGAATTCTCGGCTAACCACATCTATCTTTGAGCCTGCCGCCTGCTCAAGACGCTTCTTCAAGCTGCTGCTAACAGGGCTGGTGTAGACCTCTAGGTACACCTTATCTGCCGACTTTACATGCTCGACACCTTCAAGAGACAGGCTATCTGAACCGGCCAAGCCGAGCCCCACAAATATCAGGCTAGACATATCGGTATGTCGGCAGGCATTGTGTGACGTATAAAGATGCTGAAACCGACTCTAGTTTTAAATACATCCTAAAAACCGACCACGTATGGGCCTGTGGCTCAGCCAGGCAGAGCGGCTGGCTCTTAACCAGTAAGTCGTGGGTTCAAATCCCACCAGGCCCGCTCTCACTCAATATGTCGTAACCTGACGAGTAGGTCGTGGATAACAAAGAGGATAGCAGACTTAATAGGCCCGCCAAAATATTTCGTGAAAAAGTCTTTATTCGCTCAAATTTAGACAATGAATACTAATTTTATCATCTGTTATTTCACCGGGGTATCAATTATCGACATTCGCCTATCAGATCGTATCTTCAGATCCCAGGGTATCAACAAACTACGCGATGAAAACTTTAAAGTGTAGATCGGGTAAGTTACGGCGATGTCTATCAAGCTCAAGGATGTAGAAACAAGAGTCATCAAGGAGAAGGATGGAACCTACGCAATTGCGTGCTCCGCTCTTGGCGTGTAAACCGTTGGAAAGACATCAGCAGAAGCCAAGAAGAACTTCAAAGAAGCGCTGGATATGCATTTATCGGTATTAAAAGAGAAGGCTATCAAAGAGGTAGCTTTGTCCAGTCTAGGATAGAAGGAACGACACGAAGGATCGGCTGATTTGATAGAATGCCAAGGACTTCCGTATTTTTAAATGTAATAGAAATTCTGTGAAAGAAAGAATGTATCAGACTATCGGCTGGCGTTGTTGTTTACTCCTTGGTTTTTCGCTTCCGATTATTTGGCTGGTATCAGGTGCAGCTTCTGCATTCTTGTTAGGATGGCGTAGAATGCAGTGGTCAAAATTATTACGCTGTAAATGGAGCCAAACTCCGGCACGCTGATACCGGCCACTGTGATAGGGGAAGTACAGTGCAAATGCACTTCAAGGATCAAAGTATCCCTTTGCCGATGGTCGAAAGCTACCACTGTCAAAGTATTAGAGGCTCCAAGTGGCGATCCGTATACTGTAAAAACATTAGCCTCACCAACTTTTGCTATGGCTCCTTCTTCATGTATTTGGTACTCTCCTTTAGTTGGCAAATCATCCGGATCGCAGGAAACTGATGCGACCGTGGCTTGCGACACCTTCATGGGAACAATATTAAGGCGAACATAGTCTGTCGTAAACTGCTGTGCATAAGTATAGCCTACACCGAACAGGGCTATCGGTATGGTTAGAGTCAGTAGCATTATCTTAAGATTCTTCTTCACTGTAGACCAAAAGCACTGAATAACCATGAATATTCTTAAACGATCTGAACCACAGCTTCATCGATGTGAAGCTGAAATTCA
>JARPAQ010000124.1 GCA_029460375.1 Nitrososphaerota archaeon
CGTCTCCCAACGACTGCAGCTGCTTCGTTTACCCCCGGATATTTTGAGAAAGTTAGATGAAGGTGTTGTAAGCCCTAGCCTTCTAAGGGAGATTATAGGCTTAGATGAAGATATTCAGCGAACTATAGTTGAACTAGCTGTTAGTAAGAAGCTATCCAGTAGGCGTGTTAGCCGTATATCTAAGAGGTTTAAAAGTCTTGATCCCGTTATTGAACCGTTCCCCAATCTTCATTCAGCCGTATCTGAAGATGATCAGAGGCTTAGGCTTATAGATAGATTGTTTCGACGATGTATCGATGCTTTGAGAATTTCTCTACTAGAGTTTGATGAAGTTATCAATAGTGTCAATGATGAGTGGATTGTTAGGGATCTATTGATGTCCCAGAGACGTATTATTCATAGTCAGATTGATGTTTTAATTAGATCTAGAAAGCGCTTTAGAAACATCCCTCATGAAGTCTTTACTCCTCTTTAGATTATCCCCGCGCCATTCACTCCGTCTCTTAATATCTTAAACTGTTGTTGTGTCTTCTTTGGGGCGGGTTCCTAGAAAGATGCTACTCGTAAGGTATCAAATCTTTTATCATCAAGTAACTTAATTACTCAGGCGGTATGGCTGAAAAAGTTGCCAGAATAAGTGTATCCACACCTAGAAAGCTTCTTGAAGAATTCGACGAAGTCGTGCAACAGATAGGTTATGACAGATCTAAAGCTATCCAGCAAGCTATGAAGATTTTTCTCACTGAACATAAGTGGACACAAAGTAAGACGAAGACAGTCGCAGGTGTGGTGATATTCATCTACAACCACGAGACAACTGGGTTAGACGAAAAACTGACAGATATACAGCACCACTATGCACCTATAATAAACTCAACCTTACATTTGCACTTAGGGGATGAGGATTGCTTACAGATAGTGGCGGTGAAAGGCCCTTCAGGGAGAATCCAGAAACTCTCCCAAGAAATCTCGACGGAACGAGGCGTAAAACAACTGAAATATGCTATAGTGGCTCCGTAGGCTGTTCGATGCAGCTGAGGAGTTACTTTAGAACGCTGGAAAGGTTGCTTAGGCTGGATGTATCCAGAACCCTGATTCCGTAAAGTTTCGCGAGCTCCGTCGCCTTCTCTGTCAAACCTTGTTGAACAACCATTAGAACTTCAATGTTTGTATCTAAACGAATCGCGTATAACCTGACGACCTCTTCCTCACGTACTAAGTCGCCTGAAGATATAAAATCCATGATGAAACGTTTACCCTCAGAGTCTTCGATAAGTATGTCGACTTTATGGGAAACACCGGATCTACCAAGTATCTTGGCGGGGCTTTCTACAGAATATTCTTGAAGATCTAGCCACTTCTCTAAATTATTGAGATATCTACTTAAACTGGAGCCGTTGCTTTTTTCAGGCACGAGCATATTCATCCCGGTGCTTATTGGTTCTTAAATATTCTACTTCCAATATATAACAAGGTTGGATTTTTCATAGAATCGCCCTAAAGTTTATAGATGAAGACGAAATTATAAATTGTAAGGATGCCTCTTTACTATTGAGGAAATATCGTCTTGGTGGATATGGTCATCCTGTTGTTATCGATTATCGTGACGACACTCTTTTTTATATACGGGTATAACTGCTTCTATCTTCTTTATAATGCCAGACGGTATAAGTCTCCTGAAAGCTATAATCCGCCTCATAAACCCAGTGTAGCCATACACCTCCCAATATACAACGAGGCATATGTAGTAGAACGGTGCTGCTGGAAATAGGTGCCGTGGTCTTGGGTGTGATCGCTATGTTATTCGCGGTGAATAGTTCTAACTGGGGGATTATCCCGATTTTAGGTCTCTATACGTCAGCCTACTTCTTAGTTTCATTTTTGACCTTGATCCAGAGCGGGCGAGATGCTTAGAGAACTACTTTACGGTGACGGATTTGGCTAGGTTTCGAGGGTAGTCTGGGTCTCTTTGCCGTAAGACCGCTGTGTGATACGCCAGCATCTGGAGAGGAACAACCTCTACCAAGGGATACAGAAGCTCGTCTACTGTGGGAATCTGAATGAAATCGTCGTATATTTCATGTGGTCTGTTCGAGACTCCTATAATCTTGGCGCCCCTTGCTTTCATTTCAGAAGCGTTACTCAACATCTCTTGATAAGTTTCATCCTCAGGGTTCAAAACTACTACAGGAGTACCCTCTTCTATAAGCGCAAGAGTACCATGCTTCAACTCGCCTCCAGCCATACCTTCCGCATGATTATATGCCAACTCCTTCAGCTTCAGCGCACCTTCAAGCGCTATCGGTAGGTGAAGAGATCTTCCTACAAAGTAAAAGTCGTTGCACTCCTTGTACTTCTTCGCAACCTCGACAACCTTATCCTCCATCTTCAGAACCTCCTCTACAGCTTTCCATATATCGCGGAGATCAGCCAGCCTCCGTGTATCATTCAGAAGCGTAAATATCAGCAGGTAGACCAAGATGAGTTGACCGGTAAAGCTCTTAGTTGCAGCTACACCTATCTCAGGGCCACAGTTAATGTATAGGCTCAGCTTACTTTCCCTGTCTAGAGATGCGCCAACGGCGTTCAGGATGGATAAGACTTCGCCTCCCCTCTTCTTGGCTTCTGAGACGGCGAACAGTAGATCAGCGGTCTCCCCGCTTTGGGAAATCGCGATGACCAAGCAGTCTCTTTCTATAAGTTCAGCATCATGGGAAAATTCGCTTGAAAGTGTTGCATCTGATCTTATCTTGGCCAGCCTCGCCAAGAGGTTTCTCAGTATAAGGCCTACGTGGTAGCTAGTGCCGCAGGCTGTTATGTGTATATGTTTGGCTCTTTCGATGGCGCTGCAGAACTCTTGCACTTTGTTCGGATCTTGATATAGCGCTGCCTTAAGGGTCTGAGGTTGCTCGTGAATCTCCTTCGTCGTGTAGTGTGCGAATGCTTCTTTGGAGGTATCCTTAGCTTCCCAAGCTACTTGGGTTACCTCCTTCTCAACCGGTTTGCCTTCGAATGTGTAAACCTGCATGTCCCTACCTTTTACTATAGCTATCTCTCTGTTGTCAAGGAACAGCACCTTGTCCGTGTAGTCTATGAATGCAAGTATGTCGCTCGCTAGGAAGTTTCCCTGCTTACCTACGCCTATGACGAGCGGTGCGTCTTTACGTGCTCCTATAATCATATTAGGGTTGGCTGTGAAGATGGCTAGGAATGCAAAGGAGCCCTTCAGATCGCTTGCAGTCTTGAGGACAGCTTGCTTCTCGTCTTCATAGGCTTTATAATGCTTTTCAAGAAGATGTGCAATTATTTCACTGTCAGTCTGGCTGTTAAAGTGATGTCCTTCAGCCATCAGATTCTCCATTAAGGATCGGTAGTTCTCTATTATCCCATTATGTATAACCGCCACTTCAAGTCCACAGGATGCGTGTGGATGCGCGTTTTCTCGGGTAACACCTCCATGCGTCGCCCATCTAGTATGGGCTATACCGATGTTTCCCCGCATGCTTAAAAAGTCCAGTTTGTTATTTATCTCGGTAACCTTTCCCGTATCCTTCTTTACAAGCATCTTTGCATCAGATATCGTGGCTATGCCTGCGGAGTCGTAGCCTCTATACTCCATCCTCTTCAGACCGTTATACAGCAGAGGCGGTGCATCCTCGTCGCCGATGTACCCTCTGATACCGCACATACCCTATATCTGCTAATTGGATAGGGTGCTATACATAAAAATACGATAAACCTTAAGAACTAACCTGTATGAATCATTTATTACTGGTTGCAAAGAAAAAGTGAAAAAAGATGAATAGGACCTACATAGCGAAAAGTAAAGGTGAAGAAACACTAGTCAAAGACATATTGCTGTTTGACAGGCCAGAGCCCCTGGACGCCATACTCAACCCTCTCGGCTGGAAGATACTCAAATCCTTCGCAGAGGCGCCGAAATACCCCGCCCAAGTAGCAAAAGAACTCAACCTATACCGCCAAAAGGTCTACTACCACACCCGAAGACTGGAAAAGGCCGGCTTCATAAAATCTTCAAAGGTCATAGACATAAAAGGCGGCTTAGCGAAGTACTACACTGCATCTTACCCCGCCTTCGGCGTAGAACTCCCGTTCGGCGAAGAGAAGGTGGCGTCCCTCAGAAGGATGGATGCTAAGCTCGAAGCGTTCTGCAGACCGATTATCGACTCGGGGGTCTTCCACGGGCTTATTGTTGTCGGTTCACCAGAGCCGCATGGCCCTAACAAGACTACTGCCCGCGATGGGCACTATGGAGTTCCATTGGCGTTGTTCCTTGGGCAGTTCTGTCGGATGCCTAGCGACTTTGTGGTAAAGCTTGATGTTGATGTGAAGACTGAGAAGGCTGAAGAAAACAACATGATTCTTATCGGTGGGCCGGGGACGAATCTGCTTGCAACCAGCATTAACCGTAAGCTTCCGATCCGTTTCAACGAAAAGAACTACTGGGCAGGATTATCCGACAGCAAGGGTAACGTCTACACGTATGATAGAGACGGTGTAGTTGCGAAGATACCGAACCCTTTTGATACTTCCAAGAGCATAATCATTCTGGCTGGAAACCGGCATATTGGCACCAAATCCGCGGTCATAGCCTTCATAAACTTCTGGAGCACCTTGTTGAAGGATTATCAAGGTGAGGATACGTGGGCTGTTGCTGTAAGGGGTTTCGATATGGA